>CAZGXM010000007.1:0-61598 GCA_964529795.1 uncultured Thermoanaerobacteraceae bacterium | reverse complement strand
AGGGCTTCCTGAAGCTGCGCATAGGTTATCAATCTATTTTCAATTAAAAACTCCCCAAGCTGTTTTTTTCGCGGCACGTAACAACACCTCTTCCCCCTTCCATATTTCGATTTCCGCCAACTATTTTCCTTTTTTTTCTCATGTTTCCAGCAAAAATAAAACCGGCCTCAGCCGGTCCTGAAATTATTCCGGTAACAATTGTTCAAGTTTCGCGGCGGAAATATTTTCTATCACCACTTCACCAATCGTTCGGGGGAGCACAAAATATATTTCTTTTTGCACCGCTTTTTTATCCTGCTGCATCAGTTCGATGGCCTCCCGCCTGCGCCATTCTTCGGGCGGTTGGATGTCCAGGGACACCCTTTGCAGCAGCTTTCTCAGCCGCTGTAATTCTTCGTCGGCAAACATCCCCAGGACGTTGGCCAGGCCTGCTTCCATCGCCATGCCCACCGCCACCGCTTCACCATGGTTTTTCAGGCGGTAGTTACCCAAAGCTTCAATGGCATGTCCCACGGTATGGCCGAAGTTCAAAATAGCACGTAGTCCGGCTTCCCGCTCATCCTTTTCCACCACCCGGGCCTTGATCTCACAGCAGCGGGCAACCATATTTCCCAACACCTGAGTGTCCAGCGCCATGGCCTGCTCCAGGTTTTCCTCCAAATACTGAAAAAAGTCTTCATCCCGAATTACTCCGTATTTGATGACCTCCGCCATGCCGGCTTGTAGTTCCCGCTCGGGCAGGGTTTTAAGTAAGGAAATATCTGCTATGACGGCCTTGGGCTGGTAAAAAGCGCCGATAATGTTTTTCCCCCGGGGGTGGTTGATGGCCACCTTGCCGCCCACGCTGCTGTCCACCTGGGCCAACAGGGTTGTCGGCAGCTGGATGAACGGTACTCCCCGCATGTAGGTAGCAGCAACAAAGCCGGCCAAATCTCCCACCACGCCACCGCCCAGGGCAAAAATAGGCGAGCGACGGCCCAGGCCGTGGTCAAATGCCCGGTTGTAAAGCCGTGCTGCCATCGCCAAACATTTGGCCGATTCTCCCGGGGGAACCACTTCCTTGGATACGTTAAAACCCAACCCTGCCAATATTTCTTTTACCTGGGCACCGTAATGCCCATCCACATACTCATCGGTTACCAGCAAGCAGTTGCTGCTTAAGCCCGGTGGCAAAAAATCGCCTGCTTTCTCCAATAAGTTTTCACCGATATGTATGTTATAACGCCTCTTGTCCAGACCTACGGTAACCGTCTTCATATCAATCCCTCAATTTTCCTGAGTATTTCTGCAACAACCTGTTCATGCTTTTTCCCGTGCGTATCAATAATTATGTCCGCTGCTTCGTTATAGTAGCGTTCCCTTTCTTTCAGCATCTCTTTGATCCTTTGCGCATCAGCACGCGGGCGCAGCAGCGGGCGGTTACGATTGTGCCCGATACGCTTCACTATGGCCCCCGGGTTGGCTTTTAACCAAACAATGATACCGTTGACTTTTAGCCTCCGCGTATTTTCCGGGTTCAATACTACACCGCCGCCGGTAGCAATCACCGCGTTACTCATCAAGGCGACTTTTTTAACCATCAGTTCCTCTTCGGAACGGAAACGGCGTTCACCGTGCTTGATGAATATCCGGGTGATAGTCAAGCCGGTCAACTTTTCGATTTCCAAATCAGTATCAATAAACCGCCAGTTTAGGGCCTTGGCCAACCGGAACCCGACAGTGGTCTTGCCCGACCCCATAAAGCCTATTAACACTAAGTTCGCCATAGCATCCATCCTTAAAAACTTTTTATATATCCCTGCCACTCCCGCCAACGCTGCTTGATTAAATCCATGTTGTCACCCCCGAATTGAGCCAAGATAACTTGAGCAAGGGTAAAGGCCACCACCGCCTCACCCACCACACTGGCAGCAGGAACAGCGCAAACGTCGGAACGTTCCACCGCCGCCTGTTCCGCCGCCTTGGTATCAATGTTGATACTGTTGAGAGGCCGCATCAAGGTGGGAATGGGTTTCATGGCCGCCCGGACAACCAACTCTTCACCGTTGGTGATACCGCCCTCAAGGCCGCCCGCGCCGTTGGTGCGGCGGTAAATCCCTTTTCCCGCACTATAGAAAATTTCGTCATGTACCCGGGAACCGGGAAGCTCTGCTGCCTTAAATCCCAAGCCAACTTCTACCCCTTTAATTGCCTGGATGCTCATTAACCCCCGGGCCAGGAGTCCGTCCAGCCTGCGGTCCCAGTGGACATGACTGCCCAACCCCACCGGCAGGCCCTTTACCCGTATTTCAAATATCCCGCCCAGGGTATCTCCCTGCTCCCTGGCTCTTTCAATGGCGGCAACCATCCTATCAGACGCACCCGGGTCAGCACAGTAGACCGGCGATGCCCAGGCCGACTCAAGCTGCTCCCACTCCGGTGGCCCCGCAATCTTTTCCCCGCCAATCCGTACCACGTGGGCTGCCGTTTCCACCTGCAGTTGGGAAAGCAACTGTTTGCAGATTGCCCCCACCGCCACCCGGATAGCAGTTTCCCGGGCACTGGAACGTTCCAGGACATTGCGCATATCCCTATGTCCGTATTTTATGCCGCCGGGCAGGTCGGCATGACCCGGCCGGGGACACTTGACGGTCCGCTCGTTTATTTTCGCTGCCGGGTCCGCAGACATGACTTCCGCCCAGTTCGCCCAATCCTTGTTTTTAATATTCAGGGAGACGGGACTCCCCAGGGTGAGGCCGCCCCGCACCCCGGCCGTTATTTCCACCCGGTCCTTTTCTATCTGCATTCGCCCGCCCCGTCCATAGCCGCCCTGACGCCGGGCAAGCATCTCATCAATAACTTCCGCCTTTACCGGCAGTTTGGCCGGCAGTCCTTCGATTACCGCTGTCAGACAGGGTCCGTGGGATTCCCCGGCAGTGAGATAACGCAGCAACTGTACCAACCTCCAATCTTTTCCCCTCTTTTTCGCCATAAAAAGAATATTTCCCTGCTAACCGGCTTCAGTGGTCCTTGTAAAACGGTTTTTAATCATCTCCAAAATGGTCTTGTTCTGCTCTTCCACCAACCGCTTTTCCATCTGCTCCTTCTGCTCACGCAGCAGTTCAATCTCCCTGGCCAGGCGTTTGCTCTCCTCCCGGGCCTGCTGCAGTTCATCCATAATGGCGGAAAACATGTACAGCACAGTAGTCTTCAGGGTCTGTTCCACACCCAGCGCTGAGGTCAGTGTCCGTTCCAAATCCAGGCGCCGCTTTGCCCCCTTGATGGTATACTGTTCGGTGTAAAGCAGTTCCTTGATTTGACTGAATACTTCCAGGTGCGCCTGGGTATAACGGCGCTGTCCTTTCTTGTCAACCCCGGGCAGGTAAGCGGCAAACTCTTTTTCCCAGAAGCGTACCGTACTGACTTCCACCTGCAGGATATTTGCCAGCTGCTGGCTGGTTAATGATTGTGACATAAGCCCTCACCTCAGTTACAATCATTCCCCCTTTACCAAATAAATCCTTCCTCTTTTTTCCAGCAGTAATATGGAAAAATCGACAGTTTACTGCCGATTTAGCTCCGTCAACACTTTCATCATCACTTTCACCGGTGCCTGCTTACCGGTCCAGAGCTTGAAGCTTGCCGCCCCCTGGTACACAAGCATGCCCAGGCCGGTTACAACAAGGCAGCCCTTTCTCTCCGCCGCGGCCAACAGTCTGGTCTTTACCGGATTGTATACCAGGTCCACCACCGCCAAGCCGGGATGCAGCAGTTCACCGGCCAGCGGTATGTCACTGACATGGGGATACATGCCGACGGTGGTGGTATTGACCAGGCAATCACAGCGGGGAATAATACCTTGCAGGGCATTTTCAGATAATGCCACCGCTTCCACCGGCAGCAAGTGCGTGAGGGCACCGGCCAACTGTTCCGCCCGTTTGAGCGTACGATTGGCAATATATATCTTCCTTACCCCCGAACCGGCCAGGGCGAAAGCAACAGCCCTGGCGGCGCCACCGGCACCCAGGACCAAAAAAGTTCTTCCCCCGGGATTAAATCCCGCAGCCTGCAGGGACGAGATAAACCCCTGCCCGTCCGTGTTATACCCCTTTAGCCGGCCCCGTTCCAAAACAACGGTGTTCACGGCGCCAAGTGCCCGGGCGTAATCGTCTATTTCATCCAGGCAGTCCATTACCCGTTCCTTATGCGGTACTGTCACGTTCAATCCCCGTACCCCGGCCTGAAAGAGGCCGCGCACCGCCCGGGCCAAACCTGCAGGTTTCACCGGAAACGGCAAATAAACATATTCCAGGCCCAGTTCCCGGAAAGCTGCATTATGGATTATTGGCGAAAAGGAATGTTCCACCGGGTAGCCAAGCAGTCCCACCACCCTGGTGGTGCCTGTAATCCGCTTGTCTTTCATCATTTAACCTCATCCTTGCTAAGAAACGGCAGTACCAGCCGCTCAATACGGCGCATAACACGGGTGCCGAAAAACTCCACCCGGCTGAGGGGAACCACCAGGATTGTATACAGACCGGCACGGTTGCCACCCAGTACGTCGGTAAATATCTGGTCGCCCACCACGGCCAACTCTTTAGTGTCCAACCCCAAAATCGACAGCGCCTGGCGGAAAGCCCGGCGCCGCGGTTTTCCTGCCTTGGATAAACAGGGGACACCCAAAGTTTGAGCCACCTGAGTCACCCTATCCTTATTATTATTGGAGGCAATACAAAGCTTGAACCCGGCATCACCGGCCTTTTTGAACCAGCCAATCACTTCCGGGGTGACTTTGTCGTTATCCCACTCGGTGATTGTATTGTCCAAATCCAGCACGAATCCCCTGATGCCCTGCCGGTAAAGTCTTTCCAAGGGTATATCCTGCAGAGAATCCACATAAAGGTCAGGCTGCAATAAATTCATTTTCCGACTCCTTTGCAGATAATTGTTGCTTTATTATTATAACACAGGTAAACATTGACTCAAAACGGAAAAGGCATTTCAAACCACTGTTAGGGGTTAAAAATAAGTGGAAAAAACCCGGTACAACAACATTTTGCAACCGGGTTCTGACAGACGGGTTATTCAGATATTGGGTACAAAAATTCAGTTCGTAAATACGTGCTTTGGCCAGAGGCGGTGCTTGTTAATCATGCGCAGCATCAGCACAATCCCCGCCACGTTTGCCATAATCCCTACCCACATCATGGGATAACGGTACTGCTCGAAAAATAAAGTCAAACCGGATAAACCGATTAAGGGTAACACATCACCCAAATGGTGCAGGCAGCAGGCTACCATGGATACCGTGGAGGTGCCGGTTCCAGACGCGGTAATTGCGGTGATACTGCCGCTTTTGAATAGTTTTTGCACCTGCTTAACATAGGAAAACAAGCCAATTTGTATGCCAAACCCCAAAGAAATTGCACCCACGAAAAAGGCATCATCCAGAAGCAATTCCCTGGCATGGGCCCATGATTCCACCAGACCAACCAGCAGCAGGTAAAACAAAATCAGCGCCAGGGTTGCCCCTGTCCCCCACAGACTTGCACGTATAAAAACATTCCGCTTGTTTTTCATGATAACCTCCTAGCCCAATACCGTCCCTTTTCTTTAGTAATTATAACCGGGTTTTTTGATAAACTATTGTCTATTTTGTGAGGAAATTGTGAAGCAGACAATTAAGTTTCTCAAACCAGTCCCCTGTTTAACCGCCGGACGCTTAACCAGAAAATTGCCAACCCAAAGACTGCCAGGGTCAGTACATGCCGCCACAAGGTAAGGACACCCACTCCTTTTAAAAAGATACCTAAAACAATTTCCATGTAATGCCGCAGCGGACTCACAAAAGATAGCCACTGTAAAAACTTTGGCATACTGGAAACCGGGACCACGGTTCCGGATAGGAACATGATTGGAAACAGGGCAAAAAAGCATAACAGCAGTGCTTGCTGTAAGTTTTTGGCAAAAGTGGCGATATAAACCCCCAGCCCCATGGCAGCAAAAAAGATTGTAGTTGACAATATAAAGAACAGGGCCAGACTTCCCCTCAGCGGTACGTCAAACAAAAACATGGCAATTGCCACGCCTACACCCAGGCCCACCATTTTAATAACTGCCATGGGTAAAATTTTCGCCAGGATAAACTCCGTGGAGGTGATGGGCGTAACCATTAACTGCTCCAAGGTACCCGCTTCTTTTTCCCTCACAATTGCGCCGGCAGCCAACAGCACGCCGATAAACAACGCGGCAATGGCTACCATAGCCAGCAGCATAAAGTGTGTAAAGTTGAGCTCAGGGTCGTACAGTACCTCAATGCTGTTGTTGATAACCGGCATGGCCTCAAGAGCCTCAGCATCCAGACCCAGTCTCTCAAGCTCAATGTCAGCCGAAAAGTCCCTAATCAGCTGGGCGGCGTAACCCAAAGCAGTGGTGGCAATATGAGAGTTAGAGCCGTCAACTAGCAGCTGAATCTTGGCCTGCTCTCCAGCGACCAGTTTGCGGGAATAGTCGGGAGGTATTACCAGGGCCATATCTATTTCACCGTTGGTAATCAATTGGTCCAGATCATCCAGGCTGTTGACATAGTGTTTGACTGTAAAATTCTCCACGCTGTCAAACTGTTCAATTAGCTCACGACTTTCCGCCGAATGGTCCAGATCATAAACTGCCATGGGGAGGTCGCTGACATCCAAAATCAGTGCCCACCCGCAAATGGCCACTTCCATAAAAGTATATAAAACCAGAAAGACCATTGCCTTATCGCGGAAAAACTGAATGAATTCTTTTCTTACCAGGGAAAGTAGCCTACCATACATTTGGTCCCCCCCTTTTATACGATTTTCTTTTTAAACCGTCAAGGTCAGTTCATCCATGTCCACCAACTGCACCAACGGCGTACCCGGTGCAACCGTCTCACCCTTTTCCACCAGCTTATTGACAACTACACCTGCGGTAGGCGCATATATTTCCGTCTTGGTAAGCACGGCTTCCGCCAACTGTCTGTTGGACTGGGCCACCTTTAAAGCAGCATCCGCCTGGCTGAAGCGAACCGGAGTCGCTTCCCCAGGTGTATTGGTGGTAACCTGGATATCATAGGCTAACTGCAGTGCTGCTTTTGCCTGCTGTACCTGTTTTTCAGCAGCTTTAAACTATACTTCCACCTGGCCCTTCTTCACCGTTTGCCCTTCATCCACCGCCAGTTCTGCCACCGTGTCAAAGATCTGAGCACTGAGCACATCCCGGGTGCCTTCGACAAAGCCACTGGCTTTAACAACCCCTGCACTGGTTGTATTGTCCGTCAAAGAGTACAAGTCCCACCCTCCAGCAACCAACAACAAGGCCAAAAGACCAACCGCCATTTTTTTCTCTGCAAATATCACCTTGGCCATTATTCTCCCCTCCCACTGGTGAGCTTTTACGGTTATTTTGCCAGTGACAAAGAAAGATCCACGCAACCTTTGTACCATACCCCCAGAGGGTACTTGTTGACTATATTTTTGTAGCAGAGGCAATCATTTGTCAACCCCTTTTGAAAAAAATTTTTCAAACAATTTGTTTTACCCTACCAGGGTAGCACCCAGGTTCAGCACGTAAACATGTCAAAAAGGCCATGCACACGGCTGCATGACCTTTTTTCCTACTACCATAGAGCTAACTGGTTATTCGATTGGTAGCTGCCAGACAAATATTCTTTCGGGAACGTCTCTCAAGTCTTTTATATTTAACTGCATCTTGGAGTTCACCTTTACTAGCGGCTCACCCTTATCGTCTTTCGCCGGAAACACCAGTAGTCCTGCAGGGTGATGACTATTCCTGCTGGACAGTTGCCACTTGATTGGCTTCAATACTTTTCCATCAACAGTTAATTCAGCCTTTTCCATCATTGGATACTCTCTCAGGTCGCCGGAATGAGTGTTCATGGAAACCTCAAAAATTAATCTATTTTCCAAATCATACTGGATTATGGCTTGCTCATTGCCGGTTGCCCGGAAATATTCCGGCGCTCCCCAGAAAATACTTACCTCCACACCACCTTTACCGTTATCCGCCCGAAGATATTTTTCTTCCAGCTCCACCGGGCCTTGCTTTTGCGCGGCCTGCCCGGTATTTGTCTGCCCCGATTTACTGGTTTCCGGTGCCTTTTCTGCTTTTGAGCACCCGACAAGCAGCAAACCCAGCACCAATATTAAAGCAAAGACCAAAATGCTCCTTTTGGACATGAAACCGCCATCCTTTCCCGTTTGACTTTCTCTGCTGGTCAGTAATAAAAACTTGATTAACCGAATTATATCATAACCAAAGATTTTGAAGAAACTGTGATGCAATTATGAACAATTTGTGACAAGAATAACAACCGCATATTGATCATCAGTTTTAACTCTCCCCAAGTAAAAGGGCCTCATCTCTCGATGAGGCCGTCATTACGGGCCGAAAAAAGAAAATTCCCTCTTTACTTTCCTTGTCCCGCAGGACAGGACGCCATGCACCGGAAACAAAAATATTGGAAGCCGATGAATCCTGCCTGGTACAAACGCCAGAACTTGTCGTCCCTGACCATCTTTTTCTGTTCTTCCGGGGAACTGTCTATAAACTTGCTCCAAAAGCGGATATTTCCGGCCAGACCGTAAGGCTGTGAGTTCTTAAGGCATGCAAAGACGTCTGTTTTGCCTTCCTCGTCCAAAGCCCGGGCCGGGCAGCTTTCCACGCAGAGGTTGCAGCTATCGCAAATTTCTTCTCGTACCGGAGGGTCTGACGGTAAATCCAGGTCAGTCAGTACCGCCGTAAACACCACCCGGCTGCCCAGTTTGGGATGCAGCACCAGGTTGTGGCGGCCAAAGGCACCGAGCCCTGCCGCCACTGCCGCATGGCGCAGGGAGACGTCCCCTATCACCCCTTTGGTTTTATAGTTCATTTCCATTGGCCATGATGCCGGTACCGTCATAGCCCTGGCACCGCATTCTTTCTCCAAAAACCTGGCCAGCTTGTAGTTGCAGGAACGGGAAAACTCCATCAGGTCCAGCCTGCCGTTCATGGCAATCTGAGGGTTGGAGCTCTCGCAAGTGGACAGTTCCTTGTAGGCCATCACCACCATGCTCTTGACCCCGGGAAAAATACTTTCCACCTCGGGAGACCGGGGACTGTGATAATCGGACACCGCCGTAAAACCCACATCTTCTATCCCCATATCCAAGGCAAATTCTTTGATTTTTTCTCTCACCGGCACTCCACCTCCCACTTCCTAGGATTTTATTTAAGTTAATTTTGACCAGGCTGGACGCCTAAGTTGTAAAATATTTTTTATTTTACTTAACTTACCCTGTTATACTTATTGAGATATTCTGTATTTTCCTGCTTCGTGCAAGAAAATATTTTCAGTTTCTTCATACCAACATCAATAAATCAACATTTGCAGTGCATACAATAGCAAACTCATGACAGCCATTAAAATAAACGTGACTTTACCGTTCCAGACGGGGCCGACCTTGACAGGACTGAGGTCCGCCACATTGCTGATCACCACATTCAAGGGGCTAAACGGTGATGCCAAAGCGGCTATGCCCCAGGTAAAAGTAAACAGCATTGCATAGATGCCGGCAGACAATCCCAGGGACCCGGCCGGAACTGCAGAAGCAATGGCGGCAATGGGTATCATCTGGTGTACGCCAATGGCGCCTAACAGGATTATGAATGACATGATTAAAAAAATTGTCAAGGGGAGTAAAAAGTTATGTGTCAACAGAGCAATATTTGCAATCCAGTTGCCGGCTTGCGAGTGGTTAAGCATTTTGGCGAAGAAGCCTGCCGACAGGAAAAACACCACTTCATTGATTACGAGTAACCCTCGCTCCTTGAAATAAGGTACAAGTTCTCTGAAGTAGGGTTTCAGTCCGCCAATCAACAGCGACCAGAGCAAGGATTGAATAACTGCAGCCGCGGAGACAACCACTATCATCCTTTTTCGCAGTATCATCTCCAGGGGAATGATAGAGACCATGAGCAGCGCAATCCAAATGCCCAGGAAAAATATCTTTTTCGCAGCTCTTTTATCTTCACCGGTCAAGGCATACTCAACGCTTGAAAAATTTTCATTTTTTATATCCAATCGAAAAACAACATAACTGACTGCCAGTTGAACAAGTCCCAAGAGAAATGCCGGCAGGAAGATGTCAGTGATGTTGAAAGAAACATAAGTAGAGACTATTCCCATGGCAATGAAATACGGGGCCCAGATCACAGTTGAAACAAAGCATCTCTGCATGCTTAAGACAACGGTTTTCTTACTGAGCGGCACTTTTTCAATCATTTCATAATAAAGGCGGTGAACTGACAGATTTAAAAATGGAGCCAGCAGAAAATAGATAATTCCCGTCACAAAATAAAATCGCCCCGGACTTTTCAGTTGGTGCCGGGCAAAATGCTCAATATATTTGGTGTGTCCCCCCAGGTTGACCGGTATCTGTAGCAGCGGAACAAATAAAAACAAGGATGCCACCGGCAGCATGCCGATAAATGCTTCACTCCAGGCCTGGTAACCAATGCCCCCCTCCAGCACCAAAATAGCATGACCCAGCACAAGCATGACAATACTTGATATTTTGGGTATTTTACTCATATGAGGAATTGCAGCAACAATAGTAACTGCCGTCAGGAAAGGCAAAAAATATTCGCCATACGGGAAGCTGTAAAATTGGTAAATCAGCCCTGTTACGGCCAGAGTCAGTAGCAAGATGCTTCTCATTCGTTTTTTCCCCTTGTAGTACAAACTCTGAAATTCACTATATCATACCTTAAATTAACCTGCCTGACAAGATTATTCAGCGCGTATCCCCGAAGAGCACACCTTACAAGACAGAAAAACTTAACGCGGACAAGGGAGGAGTTTTCCCCTTTTAGGTGAAACTAGGCAGTATGATTTTCAATGCTGCATGAGGAAGGAAAATTTGCAAATGGAGAAACTTGACCAGTGGCAAAATTGGCGGCTGATAATTAAATTGGACCCTGACAAATCCCTATCCAAGCCCGCTGTGCAAATGCTCGCTTCTTTGCCGGCAGATGCCATAGTGGTAGGCGGGACACAGAATATTACCCGGGAAAATTCCCGGAAGCTGCTTGAAACGGTGCTTGATTCCCGGTACCAGGGTATGGTTTTCCAGGAATTATCCTCACCGGAAGCAATTCTTCCCGGAGTTGACGGGTATTTGTTACCGGTTGTATTAAATGCAGGTAGCCTCATGTGGTTAAAAGACGCCCATCTACAGGCAATCAAACGGTTTGGTAATTTGATACCGTGGGAAAAAGTGCTGGCTGAAGGTTACCTGGTTTGCAACCCCCGGTCCGCGGTCGGCAGAAAAACAGGGGCAGGGAATGTGAATATTATAGATGCAGCCGCCTATGTGACATTGGCCGAAAAAGTTTTTAACCTGCCGGTCTTTTATATAGAGTACAGCGGCAGGTATGGTGATGTTAACCTGGTCAAAGCAGTGGCCGGAGCCAGGGAAAATATTCACTTGTTTTACGGCGGCGGCATCGATTCCCTGCAACACGCAAAAACAATGCTTGAATATGTCGATACCATCATTGTCGGCAACTTAATGTACCAGGCCCCTCACATTGTAAAAGAAATTGCCTTTAATTTACTGCCATAAAGGAATGCCGTGTCTCCCCGGCAAACCATTTCCCCGTCAGCAATGCCAATCTTTTTCCCGGGGCCTTTTTTTGCTGAACTTGTATTTTCGTACCAAACCGCCTACCAGTTGTGCCCCTGTCATTCTCCCTGTTCACCTAACAAGCGCCCCAGATGCTTGCGGCCCATATACAGCCATGGAAACACTCTCTGTTCCGATAATGCCGAAGTTATTTCAGCCCGCGACAGGCCATAAACATCACGCAGCACCAAGGTACCGTGTGACCAGGGCTGGATTTCTCTTGCCATATCAAAATTGTCGAGATAACTGCAGTGTTGGCAACACCAAAAAAATCCTCACCTTGTGGGTAAGGATTTCTGTAGGCGGGTTTATCCAGCTTGACAAAAATTTATTGATTCATCTTTCTCAATTCTATTAAGATTTCTTTGAGCAGCATCAGGTGTAACCTGCGGTAATTAACATCACTGGATAATTTGGCCCACTTTTTATGGTTATCTACCGGTATATATTCCTCCAATATCTCAATTATATCTTTCATAAAATAAGTCCTCCCCCTCTCTATCTTATTAGATAGAAAATAATTTCGCCTGCTGCGCCGGTTTATTTGATAAAGACAATCCCCACGGAGATGGCACACTTGACTGAGTCCGGTTCCGCATGTTTGTTGGCAATGGGGTAGATATCCCATCCCACCTGGGTCACCAGCCTGAAAACATCAATTCCCACTCCCTCCATGGACGGCCTGGAACGTAAAGGAAACCTGCACCGCCCGCTGTCCAGGAACTGGCATATTTGCCCCTTACACAAGGCTGTTTTACAACCGCCGGCGCCAAATCCCACGGCAAAGTAATAACCGTCGTTAAAAGCCAATGCCTCGATAACACTGGCAATATCGTCCGCCTTTTGCTGGTGTTTCATGTGCCCGGCGTGCCATTGCTTACCATCCACAAAATCTTCAAGCGGGACCACATCTGTCTTGAACAGGACAGCATACTCGTATTTGCTGAACACTTTCCTCATTTCCTCCGGTTCAGGAGTGTAGGGAGGGCAGTTGGGACTCTCCCCGTAAAGGTGACATCGTGGAAAAGCACATTTGATCCTTACACGTTCATCGACTACAACTTTACTGGCAGGTATTATTTCAGCAGCCGCCGCTCCCAACTTGATGGCCTCTTCCCGGTAACGCTGCAAGTCCTGCCGCAAATTTTCCTCAGAAATATCCAGCGAAATTTTTCTTGCCCTGACAGAAGATTGCATGTCAAATTTCACCTCTCCTCTTGCAAAAAATTTAAAACCCCACGAATAAGACCACTCAGATCATGTTAAGATTTTAGTTGGATCCCCGGCGGGTCATGACTTAGTATATTACGGAAAAATATAAATAAAAATTATTTTTCGCCGGCTTGAAGAAATTTGGCATTGAGTGGCAGGATTGTCCAGGCGAACGGTTTGATGGTTAGACCACCGGCCTTATCCCAATTGCCTTGGAAACGAACCCACAACCTGGAATTCCAACGGCTGGATATACAGGCCACCGCTTTTTTAGTAAATAACATAAAAAAACCGTTAAGACGGTCAACTGTTAAATAAGCTGCAACTCCCCTTTCGCCATCTAAATTTAAATCGGTATGAATGAAGTTTATTTCTTCGCTGGATATTACAGTAAATATGCTGGGAATCTTTCCATGCCCTGAAAAGGAGGCCCACCTTAACCGTAATTTAAGAACATTGCCGACCGGGCAGATTATATTCATTTAACAGCTTTGCACGCTTCAATCTAGCTTTATACGATAGAACGCTAACTGGATATACCTTTACTGTCCCCCTCGCGGTCCCCCCACCATAAAACTATCTGGGTACATATCAAGGCCAATAAAAAGATAATCCAAAACCCTGGAACAACTATGGGGTCAAACGGGTAACCGGCAATCTTCCGTAAGGGGAAAAGAAACACAACTGCTGCCGGATACGCAAGAAATGCAAGCCACTTCATGTTTAGCCGCCTGCTTAACAACAGCGAACCAAATGCAGTTATAACAGCCAGCGTAATCGTAATAGTATTATGCTTGGCTACATTATTTGTGCCATACCACAACAATGAGCTGTCCGTGATGGAAAAAAGCCATTCCTTATCGGGCAATTTGTCCAGATATGTCTTGTAAACATCAGGTGCTGTTTCGACGAGGGGAATATTCGAGTGAATTTTAAAGCCCCGGGGCAGCGCCACTTCCAGATGCACCCTAGGCTCCCCCGACCAAAATTTGGCCGGAGTAAGAAAATACAAATAGGTATATACCGGGCTCACCACGTCATCAGCATACCGTCCGGCAGACCTTTTATACGTAATCCGTAATTCAGTCGTCTTATCTTTCAGCATGGTAACCGGTATCTCGACACCAAGGGAACTGAGATAGTCCAGGTCCATCAATTCACGCCCGGTCACCGGGTCAACGACAGGGCCGCTTTCTCTAACCATCTGCCAATTGACCAGCGAAGACGGGCCCGCCCATCTATATGACGCCGGTTCCCCATTAATCCAGACCCTAAAGTTGTGGCCGTTTTTCAACTCACGGAGGATTTCCGATTGGTAAGTCGTTGAAGTCCTTCCCATAGGTGACACAAAAAGCAGGTTTACATCCTTATCCGCGGGAGTGGGATTCTTTAGATAGTACACCACTTCCACATAAGCTCTGTCCGACCGTTCCTTTTCTATAGTAAAGCGAACGGTTTCCTCGCTCAAAACAATCCCGCTGTCCGGGTCAAAGAAAATCAATCCCTGACCCCCGGGAGGGTGCTTTAACGGCCCCCCGTTGGCAAAAACAGTACCTGGAATAAATAAACCCAGTAAAATGACCATCACCAAAAAGCTGTTCGCCATGCCTTTATGAAACCTTGTCACCGTAGGCCCCCCTTTAAAAAGGCCGAAAATACATAACCTCCAGGTTGCTACCGGAAGCTGTGTAAATAATTAGGTCTTATGTATTCTAACCCTCAAGCTAAACAACTGCTGCAAAATAAGATGCTACTATCAGATGCGGCAATAAAAACACTGCCGCCACCCATTTCTTACCTCTATCTGTAAATAGCATTGCAACAAGGTGAAGTAGTGGTAATGATGCCCCTGTGATATAGAAAACCGGTGCAGGAGATCCTATCAAATACCATGCAAACCCACTAACCAAAACAGCACCGATAGCTAGCAAATATGGGCGGTTTGTGATAATCCCAATTACAGATACAAATAATGAACCAAGAATGGCGGGCCAACCTATAAAAATTAATACCAGTCCACTCACACTTAAAAAAACTTGTCACACAGAATAAACTTTAACCCGGACATCTTTGCTGTCCGGGAGCTGTACGGTTAAAGTGCAGTCTGAAATTTTCATAACTTTACTTCTAAATTCTTCTGTCCTATATTTAGTTCTTGCTGACCCATGCCATTCCTGCTATTGCCATAAATTTTAGTATATGGAATATGTCCCTGCAATTTGTTGTTACATTCCAACACCAAAAGAACCGGACCCCAAGCACGAAGCCCGGCATAAGTAAATGGCTTTTATGAGGACAACTCCTTTATCAATTTTTGTATAGCCTTTTTTTCAATCCTTGAAACATAAGAGCGTGATATCCCCAGTTTCCTGGCAATCTCCCGCTGGGTTCTTCTCAGGCCGTTAAAGAGGCCGTAGCGCCATTCCAGAACCTGCTTTTCCCGTCTGTTTAAGCTTTTCACATGCTCCAGCACACGTTTCCTTTCATATTTGCTTTCCACCGTCTCCGCCACGGTATCCAAGCCGGTCCCCAGGACATCTATCAGGGTAATTTCGTTGCCCTCTTTATCGACCCCGATAGGGTCGTAGAGTGAAACTTCACCACGGATTTTTTTCCGGGCCCTGAGATGCATTAAGATTTCATTTTCAATGCAGCGGGCAGCATAAGTAGCAAGTTTTGTGCCTTTGTTTGCGTCATAGGTATTAATACCCTTGATTAATCCGATGGTGCCGATAGAAATGAGGTCGTCCACGTCCACCCCGGTCCCTTCAAATTTTTTTATGATGTGGGCGACCAGGCGGAGATTGTGTTCAATTAAAATGTTGCGTGCCTCGTTGTTGCCCCGGACAAATTCCTCTAAATAATAGCTTTCCTCCTCCTCAGAAAGAGGGTAGGGAAAGGCGTTGTTTGTCATATAGGCTACAATTAGGGTAATAGTTTGTAGTATCAGCAAACTTCCCAATGTGGTTAACCCGGGAATCATAAATACACCTCCTGAAATTTGCTACTTTATACTATATGGTTTTACGAAAAGTTTTGTGACTGCTGCAGGATGGTAAATTTAACTAAATTAGGTAAGTGGTTATAGCAAAATGGTTAACGGGAAAAATAGAGTAACCTCAGAAACTAATTTCCAGTAAATGCCAGAAGGAAAATTGGGGGAAATCACTCCGAAAAATGAGGTGATATGCCTAAGAAAAAGTAACTGATCGAAGGGAAGGAACACAAAAACCTAAAAAAAGGCATAGCAAAGCTAACCTATGGCAATAGGCTTTTAAAACAAGTGTATAAACTGCAACGAAAACATATATTTTAAGCCGGTTTCCGAGCTAAATCCTCCAAAATGGAGATAAAACTAAATTTAGAAGCACGTCAGGACAAAAGAAGCTTGTTTGTTTTTTTCATCCGGGACGAACACCCGGCTGCAAGCACAATGGCAGCAACCAGCACATATGACTTCTGCTATGATGCTAACAGCAAGTTCAGTAGGTGTCTTGGCTTTGATGTCAAGACCTATGGGCACGTGTAGGCTTTCAAGCTTGCTTTCGGGTATACCCTGCTCCGAAAGGTTTTTCTTCAGCCTGCGCACCCTGCTTTTGTTGCCCACCATGCCGATGTACGCAAACTCTTGCTTTAGCAAAACTTGCAGGCACTGCTGATCGTAACGAATGAGGCCAGGGAAAAACTAATGTAATGCAGCAATTTCCCATAATTTCTCACTCCTGAAGTTATCAGAATATTTTTTTCATTACCCCATCAGGGTTAGTCTCAACCTTTTTTCCACTTGGCGTGCTGTGGGGGTAACGGCAAGGCCACCCTGGGATGTCTCTCGCAGAGCGCACGGTAGCGCCCGACCCACGTCCCGCATGGCGTCAATAACCTCATCTGCCGGAATGAAACTCTCCACCCCTGCCAGGGCCAATTCCAGCGCCATGGCAGCGATACTCGCCCCTGCAGCATTGCGTTTGACGCACGGTACTTCCACCAGCCCCGCTACCGGGTCGCAGACAAGCCCGAGCAAATTTTTTAAGGACAGGGCCACAGCAGATGCAGCCTGCCGCGGGGTACCGCCGGCCATCTCTACAACTGCAGCTGCTGCCATTGCCGCGGCGGAGCCGACCTCCGCCTGACAGCCGCCCTCTGCACCCGAAAGGCTGGCCCGGTGGGAAATAACCATGCCCACCCCCGCTGCCGTGAGCAGTGCCTGTACATGTGCCTCCTCGCTAGCCTGCACCTGCTCTCCCATCGTGAAAATCACTGCCGGCAACACGCCGCAGGAACCAGCAGTAGGGGCAGCAACTATCCGGCCCATACTGGCATTGACCTCAGCTACTGCCATGGCACGCGCAAGCAGCAGGTCAAAGGGGAATCCAAACACAGTTTTCCCTTTGTTGGCTCCATCCAGCAGCCGGGATGCCTCTCCGCCACAGAGCCCACTTGCAGATTTCACACTGCCCCTCAAGCCTTCCTTCAAAGAAGAGACCATGACTTCCAGTTTACCTGAAAAGTCATTCCAAATAACTTCAGGTTCCACTCCCAGCTCCCTAACCTGGTTCTCCAGGACAATATCTGCAATCTTTACCCCTTTGTTTTCTGCCGCAATTACCAGTTGTTCAATACTGGTTATTCTGCCCAATTTTGTCACCACCCAAAGCTGCGATAGGCTTCAGCAACAAGGCGTGTTCGACTGACTGGCAGCCAAGAATTTCAGGAACAATTCCTTCCGGTGGCAGTTGGTCCATTTCGATAATCATCATTGCCTGGGCTCCCCTGCTTTGCCGGGAAACACGCATGGCAGAGATATTAACCTTGTGGTCTGCCACAATGCTGGTTACTGACGCAACCACACCGGGCCAGTCCCGGTGGGTTACAATCAGTGTGGCATAGCTTCCAGAGAGTTCTACCTGGATATCATTGATTTTAGTGATCAAGATCTTGCCTCCACCAATGGAACTCCCCAGTATTTCAAGCTTGTTTTTTCCTTTTTCAAGCCGCAGCAAAGCGGTATTGGGGTGCACTTCCCCAATGTCAGCAGAAGAATACTCTACCTGCATCCCAAGCTCAGCCGCAGTCTTTAAGGACTGTGGCAGCCTTGTATCATCAGGCGCCCAGCCTAAAAGCCCTGCCACCAGAGCCCTGTCGGTACCATGGCCCCTGCCTGTGGAGGCAAAGGATCCGTGGAGTACGACCCCCACCTTATCCGGTTGTTCACCAAAAATATTTCTAGCCATAAGGCCAAGACGAACTGCACCGGCAGTATGCGAACTACTCGGACCAATCATTACAGGCCCTATGATGTCAAATATTCCTCCCTCTGTTGTCAAGACTAAAGCACCTGCCTTCTTATGCTTACCTTTCTTCTCTATCATAGGATAATCACCGGCTCTACTCTAGCGTCACAGGGAAACAGGCACTATTTCCCCTGCACTCACATCAATGAGTCCCCTGTTTGTGACCTTAAGTTCCGAAATTACCGCCAGCGAGAGAAAGGCCATGGTCAAAAACGGGTCAAAGCATTCCCTGACTCCAAGCTCCCTGGCCCTGGCCTCGAGGTCGAAAAGCCTTGATCTGACTTCTTCCAGGCTCAGGGTGCTCATCAGGCCTGCAATTTCAAGGGGCAGAGTCCCAAGCAATTTGCCATCAAGGGCTAAAGCTAGCCCACCGGCCATTTCCACAACAACCTTGGCGGCAACCAGCATGTCCCGGGAATCCATGCCAAGCACCACCAAATTGTGGGCATCATGGGCAACCGTGGATGCCAGGGCGCCGCGTTTCAAACCAAAACCCTGGACCAATCCCCTGCCTATCTTGCCCGTAGCACAGTGCCGTTCTATCACCGCCAGTTTTGCTATATCCTGCTCAGGAGATGCTACGAATTCGCCGTTTATCCTTTTAACTTTTCTAATCACTTTACGAGTAATTATCTGTCCGGGCACAAGTTCTATGACCCTTGCCTCATCTCCCGCCGCGAATATCCTGAAATCTTTTTCCTTGAGCGGTGCTACGTTGCAAGTGTTAAAAACGGCCTCTAAAGAAGGAGTTTGGACTTCAAAAAGAGGTTTGCCCTCTTTGGCAGCCAGTTTGCCGTTGCAGTAAACACGGGCAACGGAAAAACTATTCAAGTCATCCAGCACCACAAGGTCAGCCCGGTATCCCGGCGCTATGGCCCCGATTCTTTTAAGGCCAAAATACTCCGCAGTATTAATGGTGGCCATTCTGATTGCACTCACAGCGTCAAAACCGCTTTTTACTGCCAGCCGGACAAGGTGATCCAGGTGACCTTCCTCCAGCAGGTCACCCGGATGCCTGTCATCGGTCACCAGCATCCAATAGCGCAGGTTTTCAGGGGAGACGGCAGGCAGCAAATCAAGTAAGTTCCTGGCAGCAGTACCCTCGCGTAGCATCACTCTCAAACCAATTTGCAGCTTCTCCCTAGCTTCGGCGGCTAAGGTGCACTCGTGGTCAGAACCTACGCCGAATGCCCGGTAGCGCATCAAACCCTTTCCCGTTAAGCCGGGAGCGTGCCCATCGATAACCTTACCGGCATTTCTGGTAATCTCGAGTTTAGCAAGCATATCACTGTCCCCGCGCAGCACCGCAGGAACATCCATTACTTCCCCGAGTCCCACTACCCTGGAATGGGGGATCCACCTTGCAATATCTCTGCTATCAAGGGTTGCTCCGTTGTCTTCCATGTCCGTAGCCGGGACGCAGGAAGGTACAGATATATATACTCTCAGGGGCAGGTTTTCAGTTGCCTGGAGAATATACTCCAGGCCTTCATTTCCGCATACATTGGCTATCTCATGCGGGTCTGCAACCACTGCCGCTGTACCCCTTGGCACAACAGCCCGGGCAAACTGGTCCGGAGTAACCATAGAACTTTCAAGGTGCACATGACCGTCAATCAAGCCTGGAACAACGATTCTGCCCTCAAGGTCAACTTTTTCCCTGCCCTTGTAGTCTCCCCAGCCCACTATGAGGCCATCAGCAATTGCCAGATCGTTGGGCTCCAGTATTTCCCCGGTGAAAACGTCCAATATCCTGACATTTTTTAACACCAGATCTATAAGTTCCAGCTATATCAACTCCTTCTTGTAATACTAAATATAATACTCCGTGGTTGTGAAGCTCCTTTTTTCCAGTTTTTCCAGCTCAGCTAAATACGAGACCAGAGGTCGGCTGCAAGGCCTTTGGCCTTCGCACAGATAGCAGCTTCGTCAATCCCCTGCAGCTTCCTCTCCAGCATCCGTACACTGCCGTTAACAATAGTAGTATCAACCCGCCCGCCTGATACCCCGAACAGCAGGTGAAAATAGGCGGTCTCTGCAGTCAGGGTGGTGGGGGGATGATAGTCAACAATGATTACATCGGCGGCAGCACCTGGGCGCAGCACTCCCAAATCCCTGGCGAAGATCCGGCGAGCAATTTTTCTGTTATTGGTAAAGGCCATCTGCGGTATCTCTGCCCAAGCTGCACTGGGGTTTTTCTGGTCAAGTTTATGCAGGATATTGGCAACTTTTATGCTCTCAAACATGTCGGCAGTGTAACCGTCCGTACCCAGCCCAAGTAAAACTCCCTCTTGTAACATTTTAAGCACAGGAGCCACGCCAACCGCGTTACCCATGTTGGATTCCGGATTGTGCACCACCATGGTACCAGTTTCAGCCAGAATTCTAATCTCCCTGTCGTTTACATGCACACAGTGCGCTGCAATTGTATTCGACCCGAGTATACCCCTGTCCGCCAGGCGTTCCACTACTCGTTTCCCGTAACGTGCAAGGCTGTCATTGATGTCTTCAATTCCCTCTGCCACATGAATATGAAAGCCCACTTTTTCGCCATAATCTCCCAGAGCATTCCGGCACAGAGCCAGTGTCTCATCACTGAGCGTGAGAGAGGCATGCAGGCCAAAAAGCGCACGCACAAGCGGGTGCTCGCCTGCCGCATATCTTGCTATTGCTTCCATGTTTTCGTTTATACCGGCATCGCGAACGGTATCACCGTCACGGTCGGAAACTTCGTAGGCCAGTACGGTCCTCACCCCTGTGGCTTCCACGGCTTCTACTATCTTGCCCAGGCTCCCGGTGACAGTACCAGGACTGGCATGATGGTCAATAATAGTCGTGGTACCGTTTTTAACACAATCTATCAGCAATACCAGGGCGCTGTAGTAGACATCCTCCAAAAGCAACCCCTTATCAAGGCGCCACCAGAGCCTTTCCAGTATCTGTACGAAAGTATGGGGAGGTTTAGAAATGGCCAGCCCCCGGGCAAAGGTACTGTAAAGATGCATGTGACTGTTGATCATACCTGGCAGTATCAGGCGACCCCTAGCATCGATAAATTCGGCGTCAGGATAAACCTTTTTTAATTTTTGGGTGTCGCCTATCTCTGCAATGGTGTCACCCTTGATGAGTAATGCACCCTCTTCAATCACACCCACTTCTTCATCCATGCTTACCAGCAATCCGTTTCCTACCAGTAACATGTGATCACCTATCCCTTCGTTGTCTGTCTGCGGGTAACCGGCAGGCTTTGGACATGCCGCCCGCTCCATGCTCTTAGGAATTCCACCAATCAGATTAAAATTTTTCGCCCGCACCTATAGTGTCCCAGGGAACCGTAGGTTCCCTGGGAAGAAATTAAAGCATTTCCTATGAAGGCCGTATAGCATCAGATGC
This sequence comes from uncultured Thermoanaerobacteraceae bacterium, assembly GCA_964529795.1. Lineage (GTDB taxonomy): Bacteria > Bacillota > JADQBR01 > JADQBR01 > JADQBR01 > CAZGXM01. The sequence goes on along the minus strand of CAZGXM010000007.1, from coordinate 40,015 downwards.
TTTTGTCCCTTTACCGTACACAGTGCCCTGCCCGTCGCGGATTCCGCTTATGGCATACACCCGTGATGCTTCTCCTTCCTAGACTATTAAACCGGCACGGCGGGCAACGCGCATTATGTCCTGTTCGGCCTGGCGCTTCACTTCTTCTTCATCAATGGTAAGTAGTTGCCTGTCGCGCATCAGTACTTTGCCGTTTACAATGGTGGCCCGCACATCGTCAGCCCTTGTCTCGTAGACCAGCCGGCTGTAGATGTTGGTATTACTAGCCGGCAGGGTATGGAGTCCGTTGAGGTCGACAATTGCAAGGTCAGCCTTTTTGCCCGCTTCTATGCTGCCGATTTCATCTGCCAGGCCCATTGCACGGGCACCGCCGATGGTGACCAGTTCAAACACTTTCTCTGCAGGCATCGCAGTGGGCCCATGCAGTGGTTTCTGCAGCAGTGCTGCCAGGCGCATTTCCAGCCAGCCATCAAGGTTGTTGTTGCAGGGGGCACCGTCGGCAGCAATTGAGACATTTCCTTTTTTCTCCAACATTTCAGGTATCCTGGCAATGCCGGAAGCTAGCTTGGTATTGGATGAAGGGCAGTGGACAACTTTGGTTCCTGATTCAGTGATAATTTCCATTTCCCGGTCATCAAGCCAGATGCAATGAGCCAAGATCAGGTCAGGTCCTGTAAGCCCAATATGCTCCAGGTAAATGACATTTCGCATGCCGTGTCGCTGCATTACCAGCTCACATTCACCTTTGTTTTCAGAAGCATGAGTGTGTATCTTCACACCATATTGCTTTGCAAGACGACCAACCTCTTTAAGTAGTTCCTCAGTACAGGAAATCACAAAGCGGGGCGCAAAAATATACTGAATCAGACCATCATTGTAACCATGCCATTTCTCAAGCAGATCCACACTTTCCTTGAGAGATGAGTCTATGGTCTCTTTGAGCGTATCTGGCACATCATCTCCGTAGTCCATCATGACCTTGCCAGTTAAAGCCCTGATGCCGCTTTCAGCAATGGCCTGAATGGCAGCATCCGTGTGGCGCACCGTCTCCATGTCAACTATGGCTGTTGTACCGCCTTTAATCAGTTCACCCAGTCCCAAGAGGGCTGAGGTCCTTATGGACTCTTCATCATGCGCTCCTTCCAAGGGCCAGATGCGCAGCCGAAGCCAGTCAAGTAACTCCAGGTCGTCAGCCTGTCCCCGAAAGAGCGTCTGGCAAAGGTGTATATGAGGTTGTATAAGCCCAGGAATAACTACCCTGTCTCTGGCATCAATTATTTCTTCGGCGGTTTCTCGCGTCTCTCCGATCTCTACCAGACGGTTTTGCTCGATATAAATGTTACCATGAATAACTTCTCTATCGGGATTCATTGTCACGATGGTAGCATTTTTTATTAAAAGACTCATCTTGTTCCTCCTACTCACGACAGTAGTTGTCAGTCAGCAAGCTTTATACAAAGAACCAGATAATAAACAATATTGTCAACACCCACATGGTGCCACTGATTTCCTTAGCCCTGCCAGTCAACAGGTACAACAGGCTATAAGCAAGGGTGCCGAAAATGATACCATCAGCAATGCTAAAGGCAAATGGCATCATTACTATGGCAAAAAATGCAGGAATTGCTTCCAGATAATTGGTAAAGTCAATTTTCATTACCGGCTCCATCATGAAAATACCAACGATAATTAGCACAGGCGCGGTAGCTGCTCCCGGTACTATTCCTATTAGGGGTGAGAAGAAGATAGCCACAAGGAAGAGCACAGCTGCAGTTACAGCCGTAAGACCCGTGCGCCCGCCTTCTGCGACACCGGAGGCACTTTCCACGTAAGTGGTAACGGTGCTTGTACCTATTACAGCGCCGGCCAGGGTGGCAACTGCGTCTGCTGTCAAAGCCTGGCTTGCTCTGGGAAGCCTGCCTTTTTCATCAAGCATACCAGCCTTGCTGGAAACACCAATCAAGGTACCTATGGTATCAAACAGGTCTACAAAGGTGAAGGAGAATATTACCGGAATAAGCCCCACCGTCCACAGGCCCTTTAGACCCTTAGCAAATGCTCCAAAGGTCGGGGCCAGGCTAGGAGGAGCACTTACTACGCCAAAATTGCTCACGTCAGTTACACCCATGGGGATGCCGATAACGGTGGCCAGTATAATGCCTATAAGCAGGGCACCCCTCACCCTGCGAACTACTAATACCGCCGTAATTATCAGTCCTATAGTCGCAAGCAAAACCTCCGGCTTTCCGAAATCCCCCAGGGCTACCAGGGTGTTTTCATTCGATACAATGATTCCAGCGTTGTGAAATCCGATAAGTGCAATAAAGAGTCCGATACCTGCACTAACAGCCATTTTCAAGTTCAAGGGTATGGCATCCACAATCATTCGACGAATCTTTGTCGCAGTCAAGATGATAAAAATCAGGCCGTCAACAAAGACTGCAGCCAATGCTACCTCCCAGGAATAACCCATACCTTTAACTACAGTGTAGGCAAAAAAGGCGTTTAGTCCCATGCCGGGAGCTAATGCAAAAGGATAGTTGGCATATAAACCCATGACAAATGTTCCGAAGGCGGCAGCAAGACAGGTGGCTACCAGCACGGCGCCAAAGTCCATCCCCGTGACACTTAGAATGCTGGGGTTTACAAATATAATGTAAGCCATAGTCATGAATGTGGTCAGACCTGCCAGAATCTCTGTCCTCACATCTGTGCCGTTTTCACTCAACTTGAAAAAACGATCCAAAAAGCCTTTTTCAGCTACAGGATTTTGAACTGACATATTTAATTACCTCCCAAAATTTTGTTAAACTTATTTACTAATATCACCCAAATTCCAAACCTTCCTTTAACGTGCTTCAGCTTTATCTTTTAAAGCTGTCAGTAGTTTTTCAGGCGTAACAGGCAGACTTGTAAAACGAACCCCTATGGCATCGTAAATGGCATTGAGGATTGCCGGAGCAGTCGGAAGCATTGCAGGCTCGCCTACGCCTTTTGCCCCGTAGGGTCCGCTGGGCTCGCCGTCTTCGACTATGATGGGTTCCACCACAGGCACATCCATGCATGTGGGGATCAAGTACTGGCTGAAATAGGGGTTAGTGATTCCACCCTCCTTCAACTGCACTTCCTCTAACAAAGCATAGCCTATTCCCTGGGCAACACCGCCTGCAATCTGACCCCTGACGCTCTGTGGATTGATAGCCTTCCCCACGTCATGAGCGGCAATTACCTTGAGCACTTGAATCCTGCCGGTATTGGTGTCCACTTCCACTTCAGCAATCTGCGTTGCAAAAGCGTAAGGCCAGTAGGGAGCACCCTGCCCCGCGGAGGTATCCACACTGGTGGTATGGGTGATAAAGGTGCCGGTACCCAAAAGGCGTATGCCGCTCAACCGGGCTTTTGAAGCCAGTTCCTTAATGGAAACCCTCTTTTGCGGGTAACCTCTGATAGAAATATAGCCACCTGCCACTTCGAGGCCTTCCGGGGTATTTACTCCCAGTACCCCAGTGGCACATTCCAGCAGTTTATCCTTTACCTTTCTCGCAGCCCTAAGCACGGCGTTACCGGATGTATAGGTCTGTCTTGTGGCCGCCGTGGTACCGGCATCAGGGGTGGAATCGGTATCACCTGTGACCAGGGTAACCTGGGAGGTGTCTAACCCCAGTTCCTGGGCGGCAATTTGTACCAGGACGGTATCTGAACCCTGCCCGCAATCCACAGCGCCGATGTGCACCGTGGCAGACCCATCATCATGTAGCTCCACGGTGGCACTGGAGACGTCGGGAAAGCCGTTTCCATAACCGGTGCCGTAAATGATACAGGCCATGCCACGACCTTTTTTCCTAGCCATTATCCCTCACCTCCCCAGTCCTCTCATCAATCACCCAGCCCACCGCGCTAGCTACCTGGCGCAGCGTTTCCTTGAGTCCTACGCTACTTGTCAACACCTGTCCTGTGGCAGTGGCATCGCCCACTTCAAGTGCGTTGCGCCAGCGAATGGTAAATGGGTGGATGCCAAGTTTTTCGGCCATGCGGTCCATCTGACTTCCCATTGCGACTGGCGGCTGAGCAGCGCCAAACCCGCGCATGGCACCGGCGAAGGGGTTGTTGGTATATACGGCATAGGCATCCACTTCAACATTGGGGCAGCGATAGGGCCCTGTAGCATGGATTGCAGCTTTGCGCAGCACATTGGGCGCCCAGGATGCATAGGCACCGGTATCTCCAATAATCCTGGCCTTGATTGCAACCAGCCTTCCTTCGCTGTTAACTCCGGTCTTGTACTCCATAATCATGGGATGTCTTTTACTGTGGGCAAAAAAGGATTCTTTTCGTTTCAACACGGCCTTTATGGGCCTTCCGGTTTTCAAAGCCAACAGTGCCACTATTGGCTGCAGGGTCATGTCCTCACGGCCGCCAAAAGCTCCCCCAACGGCAGTGGAAACTACCCGTACCTGGTCCTCCTGAAAGCCAAGCACCCTGGCAATTTCTACCCTGTCCCAATGAACATACTGGGTTGCAACATGCACAACCATATGTCCTCGGCAGTCGAGATAGGCAAGAGCTGCTTCAGGCTGCAGGAAGGCGTGGTCCACCATCTGGGTCCTGTAAGTGTCCTCCACAACAACGGCGGCCTGTTCAAAGCCCCGCTTCACATCTCCCATTCGAATAGGAAGGTGATAGAGGATATTTGTCTTGCGTTCCGGGTGGACAAGAGGAGCTTCCTCTTGCATTGCCTCAACCGGGTCAAATATAGCAGGAAGCGGTTCATATTCAACCTTGATTAGTTTTAGCGCCTCACTTGCTATTTCCTCGGTTTCTGCTGCAACTGCCGCAACAGTGGTATTTACGGAGCATACCTGATTTTCCGCCAGAACCGGCATGTCTGTGAATACCACTCCCTGGGCGTTTTCCCCTGGAACGTCACGGGCAGTAATTACTGCATAAACACCGGGCAATTTTTCGGCAGCGGAAATGTCCAGCTTCTTAATCCGCGCATGGGCATGGGGGCTGCGCAAGATTTTGGCATAAAGCATCCGGGGCTTGCTCAGGTCTGCCGGAAAAGAAGCTTTTCCCAAAACTTTACCTAGGGCGTCGACTCTGGTAGTGGAAACGCCTACTACGCTTTTATTTTCACACATCGCCCCGCACCACCCTTTCCACTGCCCTGATCACGTGTTCATAGCCGGTACAGCGGCAAAGATTGCCCGACAGGGCAGTCTTGATTTCTTCCCTGCTTGGGTTGGGATTTTCATCTAGCAGAGCCTTTGCAGCAAGGAGCATTCCAGGAGTACAATACCCGCACTGCACAGCACCTTCCGCAAGAAATGCCTTTTGCAAGGGGTGTAATTCCCCATCCTCGGCCAACCCTTCTACTGTCAGCACAGTCTTACCGTTTGCCTGCAGCGCCAGCACCAGGCATGAATTGACCAGTTTCCCGTCTAAAATCACGCTGCATACACCGCATTCGCCCTCACCGCAACCCTCTTTTGTCCCCGTCAGGTTGAGGTCCTCGCGGAGCACATCAAGCAGGCGCTTGGAATGGTCCACTTCCAGCCTGTGTAATTGCCCATTTACAGTCAGTTTCAAGTTATATGCCACCGGCCCCACCCCCATTCCCAGGCGGTTCCCCTGACACGTTGCTTGCGCGGATACTCCTAAAAAGCTGTTCCCATGCTGCTTGCGCCACACCCTTCACCGCCTCGCGTTTGTAAGGCGCTGAAGCCCTTCCGGCAACTTTATTGCCAACTTCAATCCCCAGTTGTTCTTCCACATCTGGCCACAATTCCTCCACAGGTTCCCTGCCTACCAGCATTTGCTCAATTGAAGATACTCTGTAGGCAGTTGGCCCTACAGCCCCCAGAGCGACAGCAGCCTCTCGGATTTTGCCCTCTTCAAGAACAACCGCCAAACCCATGCTTATCCTTGCAATTGCCAGGGCATTCCTCCTTCCCAGCTTGGCAAATGAACTGTAAAGACCTTTCTTGACAGGCATGCGAAAATATGTTATTATTTCATCCGGTTTAAGATTAGTTAAGCCAACACCTCCTAACAAGTTTTCTGGATCAACCTCATTTGTGCCGGAACTTGAGATCACCCCCATTCTTGATTCCAGGCACAACAAGGCAGGGATGCTATCTGCGGCAGGTGAGGCGTTTGCCAGGTTCCCTCCCAATGTGCCCTGGTTACGTATTTGCGGCGATCCAACTGTCGCTGCTGCCCTGGCCAGGGCAGTAGCATGCTTGTTCACTTCCGGAGAAAGGGCAAGCTCGCTAAAAGTGCACAGGCTACCGATAATAAGGTTGTCCTGTCTCAGTTCTAATGTTTTTAGTTCCTTTATGCGTGTGATGTCTACAATTACTTTTGGGCATGCCTTTTCCTCCTGGAGCTGTATTATCAGATCCGTGCCGCCCGCTATTATTTTGGCATCTGTTCCGTATTTTTCTATGAGCGCTATCGCTTCCTCTAAAGAAGTGGGCGCCTCATAAGCAAACCTCACATTCTCCCTCCTTTTAGTTTATTGATTTGTGTATAAAAACCGGGCAAACCAAAATTACCAAGCTACGGGACGTGCAGTAAAAAAGATAGCACAACAATACGCCCTCGTAGCCAAGGTAATTTACGGTTACCCGGTAGAGACCCCTGGACCATATTACCAGGGTTATACGAAGTTCAGTAATCTTTTCTTTTTTCGACAGATTTTACTGATAATTTACTTCCCTGCTTTAAACTAAAATCCTGCTTACAGAAGATATAATTTTTTGTATTTTTATTTCCTTTGGTTGGGTAGTGAACGACATTAGCCTTCAACCAACAAATACTTATATTTTTTATAGGTAGCCCAAATAACATCCAAAACATTTCCATCTACACTGGCGTTTGCTTTCCCTGTTGCATCGAATTTTACGTTTAAAATACTGCCATCAGTCCGGAGCTTGAAGCTGGGCCCATCACAGTCTTCCAGTAACAGGAAACCGTTGTTCTCGCTGTTATTAAAGTCCCCTTCATTCCAAAAGAGGGTTAGTTTGTCCTTGTAGGGAGCACCGTTGTACGGGCAGAATGTCTCGCAGTTGCCACATTCATTGCATATCCTGTCAACGTGGATGATTTGATTTTGGTTTACGAGGCTTGTGCTTGCTACTTTGACAGCAATGTTGGCCCTGTTGGGGCAAACTTCAGTGCAAATATTGCAGACAAAATTGCACTCCAAACACCTGGAAGGTTCCTGTTCCCCGGCAGCAAAAGCCGCAAGGATGCCTTTTTTATTGGTGATTTCCGCAAGTATTTTTTCCTGATCAAATTCGACCGGCAAAGTTTCCCCTTTTACCTGAGCGGAGTTTTCTTTTGCGATAATAGCTTTTGCCACTTTACTGCCCTGGGCAATTGCTTCAACCACCGTTGCTGGGCCGGTCAGGGCATCTCCGCCGATGAAGACATTTTCAATATTTGTCTCGTTGGTAGCGGAATCTATGGTAATTCTCCCTTGGGCGTCAACTTCAATGCCATTTTGCCCTAAGATCTCATAGTCCACAACTTCTCCAGTGGCAGACAGCACCATGTCAACTTTTAACTCTTCAAACTGACCTTCCTTGGCAACAGGGCTTCTTCTACCGGAAGCATCAGGCTCACCAAGCTTCATCTGCTGGCATTTCAAGACGCCGTCAGTCAGGGCAAGGGGTAAAAGCAGTTCCTTCAAAATGACACCCTCGGCCTGGGCCGCCCTCAACTCTTCTGGGTCGGCAGGCATATACTCCTTGGTCCTCCTGTAAACGATATAAACTTGTTCCACGCCCTCTACCCTGAGTGCTGCCCTTGCCGCGTCCATGGCCGTGTTTCCACCGCCGATCACAACAACAGATTTGCCCAGTTTAATGGATTTTCTGTTCCTATTAAATTGCTCCAGGAAGTCCACGGCAGCCATTCCCCTTTGCCCACCAGTCTCTAATTTAAGGGGGTTGGACTTTCCGGCGCCTATTGCCAGGTAAATGTAGTCAAACCCCTGGTCTTTCAGCTCTTGTACGGAAAAATCCGGGTCCATACCAAGCTTGAACTTCACGCCTGTCTTCTGAATAAGCTCAATGTCCTTTTGAATTGCTTCCCTGGGGATTCTGAAATCAGGAATGACATTCTCCACAAGTCCGCCGGGTCTTTCCTTTTTATCAAAGATAGTGACATCCATTCCGGCCCTGGCAAGGAAATAGCCTGCGGCAAGTCCCGAGGGTCCAGCGCCGATAATGGCAACCCTGGCAAAGCTCTGACCTGCTGTCTTACCTGCTTTTTGCAGGTAAACCCTGTATCCCTTTTCGGCAGCCAACCTTTTCATTTCTCGAATAAAAACGGGGTCGTCGTAGTCCAGGCGGGTACATTTTGTCATGCACGGGTGGCTGCAGATGGTCCCGGTAATAAAGGGAAGCGGATTTTTGCTGACAATGACCTGGAAAGCTTCGTCGTATTTCCCTTCCCCCACCAGCCGGATATATTCGGGAATATCCTGCCCTATGGGACAGCCAACGGTACATGGCGCAGCAAAACAGTCGGTGAGGGGTAATTTTTTGGCTATCTTGCGGCTGCTTACTGTCCTTTTTTCCTTGAGATGGTTGCGATCTTCGATAGCGCTTTCGGCGAGTTCCTCCAGCTTGGCTAAATCTATTGCTTCGGGTTGACCGTCGGCAACACGCGAAACCAGCGCCTCTGCCATTTGTTTCAGGCGAGAATAGCCTCCGGGTTTCAGCAATGTTGTTGCCACTGTAATGGGCATAATTCCTGTTTCACAGATGCGTACAATATTGAAGAAGTCGGCCCCACCTGAGTAGGAAATCATGAGCTTTCCGTCAAATTCTGTCGTCAGTTTGAAGGCCAGGTTGATGGTAAGGGGATACAGTGCCCTGCCTGACATATACATCTCTTCGCCGGGCAGTTCGCCGCGAGTTATTTTCACAGGCAGGGTATTGGAAAGCTTCACTCCAAAGGTCTTGCCCTCATCACTAGCAAAGTCCTTGAGCCTTCGCAGCATTGCCACGCCGTCGTCGTACTGCAGGTCGTGGGTAAAGGATTCCTCTTTCAAATGAATGTAATTGTAGCCCATCTTGTCAAAGGTATTTCTCACGTATTCATAACCCAAAAGGGTAGGATTCAACTTTACAAAGGTATGCAGCTTTTTCTCTGCCATTAAATACTTGGCAATTGCTTCTATTTCTTCCGGGGGGCAACCGTGCAAGGTGGAGAGGGTTACGGAACTGCAAATGTTCGGCGATATACTGTCTATGAATGTAGCATCGACAAATTTAAACCTGTCAACCTCAGCCTTTAAGACAGCCTTGCATTCCTGAAAAATTTCAGTTTGCGACGCGTCCTTTAATCTTTCAATAAACTTGTCTACTTTTGGCGATTTAATGCCTTCCAGGTCATAACCCACACTCATATTGAAGATAAAAGGACGCTCATCTGACTGGTAAATTTCCCTGTGCAATACGTGGAGCAAAAACCATGCCTTTACATATTCCTCCAAGGCCCCCTCAATGGTCAGTTCGGTAGACCACTCTGTGTTGTAGCACTCATCTTGGGCAACAATACAGGGTTTTGCAATCTCCAGGTTGTCCAGTATTTGTACCGTCTTGAGTTCAAAAAACCTGCCCCCGCAGAGGTAAGCAGCTACGATATTCTGGGCAAGCTGCGTATGTGGACCGGCAGCAGGACCCACGGGGGTTTCAATGGCCTCTCCAAAGATTTTGATGCGGCTGTTACCGGATCTTCTAAAAAACTTTTCCTTGGGAATGCCAAAGATACTCTGATCTTGTCCGTATTCCAGAAGTATCCAATTTACAAGTTGCCTGAGGGGTATTGCTCGCATAATGTCACCCATCTTTGTTCCCTCCTTGAACAAAGCTGAAAAAAGCTTTGTAATTAATCTTCAAGCGCTTTTTCTACTGCTCTAATGATATTTTTATAACCTGTACAGCGGCAGAGGTTGCCGGCCAGTCCCCTCTTGATTTCCTCCCTGGAATATTTCTTTCCGCTTGCTACCATCGCAGTTGCCGTAAGAACAAATCCAGGTGTACAGAAACCGCACTGAATAGCTCCTTCTTCAATAAAGGCCTTTTGTACCCTTGTCAGTTCCCCATCTTTGGCCAGTCCTTCTATGGTGGTGATATTTTTCCCGTCGGCCCAAACTCCAAGGTAAATGCAGGAATCAATTGGGACACCGTCAATTAACACGGTGCATGCCCCGCATTCCCCGGCAGCACACCCCTTTTTAACACCGGTATATCCCAGGCGGCCTCTGAGAACCTCCAACAATGTTTCACCTACATCTATTTCGAGGCTTACAGGCTTTCCGTTTACAGTGAAAGAGATTTTCTTAAGCAATTTCTGCACCCCCTGCATTTGCAACCGCCCTTTTAAGCACCCTCTGGCTTAGCTCCTCCACCAAGTGTTCCCTGTATCCCTTGGAAGCTCTCCAGGAGGTTCTCGCCTTGGTTGACTTGACCGAAAGTCTCGCAATTTCAGCCAGGGTTTCAGCAGAAGCCACTTTTCCTTTGGCATAGTTTTCTGCTTCTTTGCACCTGATGGGGGTAGGGGCCGCAACCCCGAGGCCAATCCTGACATCATCGAAAACATTTCCATCTTTTATTTTGCACAATGCAGCTACACCTAAAGTGGCAATATCCATAGCCTTGCGCATGCTGCACTTGAAATAATGCCCACCGTAACCTACATAATCTTCCAGTGCAATGATTATTTGCGTCAGTATCTCGCCGGGTTGCAAATCAACCTTACCGGGGCCAAGATAAAACTCCTCGATGGGAATAACACGTTCTCCTTGCTTGGCCTGCAGCTTCAGCCGGGCATTAAGGGCAAACAATGAAGAAGCGCTGTCTGCAGAAGTAGCCCCATTACAGATATTACCACCAATGGTGGCAATGTTACGTATCTGAGGACTGCCCATGGACAAGGCAGCTTCCCGCAAAATCGGGATATTTTCTGTGATTACGGGGTCGTTGGCAATTTTGGCAAAGGTAGCCAGGGCACCGATGACAATGGTCCCATCCTGAAGTTTGCGAATGTCCTCGAATGCCTTGATTTTTCTGATAGATAACAGCTCAGCCTTTTCAATTTTTCCATGGTACATTTTAATCAAGAGGTCCGTGCCGCCGGCAATGACTTTTAAATTGGGATTGTCAGCCAACAGGGCAGTTGCTTCATCGAGGGTTTTCGGCTCAAAACATGCCTGAATGTTATACATCTTGTTACCACCCTTCTATATCAACCCGGTTTCTTTAAACTTTTCATAGACTCTTTGCGGGTTCATGGGCAGTTTATTGAATGCGACACCCGTTGCATCCAAAACTGCATTACGAATGGCCGGAGCCGGTGAAAGGACCGGCGGTTCCCCCAGAGACTTACTGCCAAACGGGCCCGTGGGGTCATCGGTATCGACAAATGCTACCCCCATATCAGGGATATCCATTATTGTTGGTAATTTATAGTCCAGCAGATTATTGTTTAACGGTTTTCCCGTTTTCTCATCGAAAAGCATCTGTTCGGACAGGGCATATCCCAGCCCCATACCTACACCGCCGTGCACCTGACCTTCTGCCAGTTGAGGGTTGATAATTTTTCCGGAATCATGAACGTTATATATTTCCAGCACTTCAATTTTTCCGGTGCTGATGTCCACTTCTACTTCGGCAAAGGTCACCCCGAAGGAAAAGGCATTTACCCTGGCGTTATTAGAAACATCGCTGGTAATTGGCCGGGCAGAAACAGTGTCATAATAACTGGACAGCGCCACTTCGTAAAGGGGCATCACAACTTCCCCGGAGTGCTTGTAGATAATATTTGCATCCTTGATATCCAGGGCATCAGCGGGTATATCGTGCATGCCCTGGGCAAAATCCAGTATCTTTTCCTTTACTTCCAAAGCAGCCTTTTTCACAGCCATGCCGGTAACATAGGTTTGTCGCGAGGCATATGCCCCTGGGTCAAAGGGACTAATATCTGTATCCTGCGTGGAAATGACATGTACCATCTCCACAGAGATACCAAGCACTTCTGCCGTCATTTGGGCAAAGACCGTATCACTGCCCTGACCGATTTCAGTTGCGCCGATTTGCAACTGGACAGAACCATCTTGATTAAGCGCTATTCTTGCCCCGGCAATTTCCAAGTTGGCAGGGAAGGTACCGGAAGCGTAGCTAAAACATGCCATTCCCAGCCCACGTCGCTTGCTGCCCGTCTGGTTTTTATAGAGTTCCTTTTTCTCATCCCATTTGATAAGCTCTTTACCCTTGCTGATGCACTCTACAATACCACAGGTCAGCACTTTGTTTCCGTTCAAGGGGTCTGCATAACCAACAGAAACTTGGTTTTTCTTGCGAAAGTCAATAGGATCTATATTTAATTTCCTTGCAATATCCTCTAAATGGCTTTCAAGGGTAAAGGTCAATTGAGGAGAGCCATAACCCCGCATTGCACCTGCAACGGGTAGGTTCGTGTATACCGTCACCGGTTCAAATTTCAACGCCTTCATGGGGTAAAGAACTCTGAACTTCGTGCCTCCAGCCATGGCAATTGAATGACCGTGGGAAGCATATGCGCCGGTGTTGTACACCGCAGAAATATGCATGGCAGTCAATTTCCCGTCCTTTGAGACAGCGCTCTTTATTTTAAACTTGACGGCATGCCTTGTCCGAGTAGCAATCATGCACTCTTCCCGGGAAAGTTCCAGTTTAACCGGCCTTCCACCAACTGCCAAGGTCATGGCGGCATTTAAAGGTTCTAAAATCACGTCTTGCTTGCTGCCAAAACCGCCGCCAATGTATGGCTTGATTACGCGTACCCTGCCCCAGGGAATATCCAGGGCCTGGGCAACAACTCTTCTGACGATGTGGGGAATTTGCGTGGAAGAAACAATTACTATACGGCCATCAGTATCCACATAGGCATAGGAAATGTGATTTTCCAACTGGCAGTGCTGGACAATGCTCGTTTCATATACACCTTCCAAAATATGGTCCGCTTCTTTAAAGGCTTGCTCTACATCACCAATCTCGTAGCCGCGAGCAGAAAGAATGTTTCTTTCGCAACCTTCATGAATTAAAGGCGCGCCTTCCCGCATGGCAGCTTCCGGCGTCAACAAGGGCTCCAATACTTCATACTCAACATCAATTAATTTTAATGCCTCCTGTGCTGCCAATTCGTTAGTGGCGACTACTGCGGCAATTGCATCTCCTACAAAACGTGCTTTATTGGTCAAAACAGTATGGTCTTCCATGTCCCTACGACCGGGGTCAAGGGCGTAAGGATGTCCTGCCGTTGCATATGGTTTTTGGGAAACGTCCTTGTAAGTTAAAACGACCTTCACGCCGGGCACTGCTTTTGCCTTGCTTACATCAATTTTTTTGACAACGGCATGGGCATGGGGGCTTCTCAGGATTTTGCCTGCCAGCATATCCCTTTCAAAAAAGTCGCCGGTAAATTTTGCCTTTCCTGTCACTTTGGCAACGGCATCTAGCCTGGGAACACTTTTCCCCACTACTTCATTGGCCATTTTTCCCCCTCCATTTTCCGTTTTTACCTATTTAAAGCCGGAGGACTAGTAACAACTGTTCCCTGGCGTGACTTGTTTACCCTGGGAAACAGTTATGCCCAATACGGCAAGGCCTCTAATTGGTCTTAGGCCTTGATATGAGTCCCGCCTTCTCCCCTGACCGCATCGCCCAGGGACTCCGGGTTAGTAATGATAGCCTTTTTACCGCCCCTCTCCAGGTAAGCTATGGCTGCTTGAATCTTCGGCAGCATGCTCCCCTTTGCGAAATGACCTTCTTTGAAATATTTTTTCGCCTCAGCAATGGTCAAAGTATCGAGGGGCTTTTGGTCCGGCTTGCCAAAGTTAAGATATACCTTTTCCACGCCTGTGGAAATAACAAACAAGTCAGCGTCTAAATGGGAAGCCAACAGGCTGCTGGCAAAATCCTTATCTATTACTGCATCTACACCTTCTAAATACCCCGCCTCATTTCTCGTAACCGGAATCCCGCCACCGCCTGTGGCAATGACACAAAAGTCATTGTCCAGAAGTCTTTTAATAGCCTCCAACTCGACAATTCTTTTGGGGGCCGGCGAGGGTACTACCCTCCTATACCCTCTACCTGCATCATTTACCATGGTCCAGTTAGGGTTTTCCGCCAGCAATTTTTTCGCCTCTGCCTCGGTGTAGAAGGAGCCTATGGGCTTGGTAGGATTGGAAAATGCTATGTCGTTTTTGTCCACTTCCACCTGTGTCACCACGGTTACTGCCTGTCTATTGATCCCCCGCTTGTTAAACTCGTTGCCCAGCGCCTGTTGTATCTGATAACCAATTGCCCCCTGTGTGTCTGCCACACAGCTTACCAGGGAGACAAGGTGGAGGCCCTCAACTTTATAGGCAATTTCTCCTCTTCTCAGAATAAAGCCAACCTGCGGGCCGTTACCATGGGTTATGACAACTTTATAGCCCTGCTCAACGATTTCGGTGACATATTCCACGGTTTCACAGATGGCTTTGTACTGGTCCTCCACTGTCTGGTGATCCTTGTCCTGAATCAGGGAGTTACCGCCAATTGCAATGACCGCCAGCTTGCCCATGGCTTACTTACCACCCATCAGCAATGTCATTACTGCCTTTGCAGTATGCAGTCTGTTTTCTGCTTCATCGTATACAACCGAATGGGGGCCGTCAATGACAGAATCCACTACTTCATTGCCCCTGTCTGCCGGCAGGGCGTGCATGTAAATCACGTCGTCCTTGGCAAGGGCAATCTTTTCTTCCGTACAAATCCAGGATTTATTTTTCTCCAGCAGGTCATCCACCACATCGGTGCTCGGGTTAGTCGCCCAATTGCCCCAGTTCTTGGGAATAACAACATCTGCGTCCCTGTAAGCCTCATCCATGTCATGGGTAATGGTGAGTGAACCGCCGTTTTTCTTGACATTTTCCCGTGCTTGCTCGATTACCCAGTCAGGCAGGTCGTACCCTTCGGGATAAGCCAGCCAAACATCCATTCCATATCTCGGGAACAGTAGTACCTGGGACAACGGTACGGAAATGGGCTTTTTATGGCTGGTGGCATAAGCCCAGATAATGGATACTTTCTTGCGTCTAAGATCGCCCTTTTTCTCCTGTATGGTCATCAGGTCGGCAATGGCTTGGAGGGGATGGTACAGGTCGCACTGCAAATTGATAACAGGTACTGAAGTGTGCTCCGCCACCTCTCTCAAAAACTTATTCCCTCGTCCCCAGAAGCAGTTCCTGATGGCAATTCCGTGTCCAAACCTCCCGAGGATAATACCGGTGTCCTTACCAGTTTCACCGTGTGCAATCTGCATGGTGCTGGTGTCAAGGTAGTTGGCGTGACCGCCAAGCTGGGCAATACCTGCTTCCATGGAGTTTCTGGTCCTGGTGGACTGCTCAAAGAACATTAGGAAGATGGTCTTGCGCAACAGGTAAGGCGTGTCCACCCCCATGGCAAATTTTCTTTTCAGGTCATAGGAGATGTCCAGCAAGGTATCAATCTCTTCCTTGGTCCACTCCTGCAATGTGATAAAATGCTTTCCTTGAAAAATCGTCTTCATAGGCTTTAACCTCCTATCTCAATATTTTGTAATTATCTTGCAAATACTCCACATTACAGAAAATTTCGGCTGCCACCCAATAAACCTTAAATCCTCGTATTGACTTTTTTATTGGTCTGTGGCAACAAGATTTTTTGTACTCTCAGGCATTTTATCTGCATATTTTGTCACATAAATCTTGGGTATTACGGCATACATTGCAGCAGCTTCTACCAGTTCGCTCTTCCAAGTCTTTTCATTGGGAGCATGGGCCTGGTCTTCATGCCCCGGGCCAAATCCTATGCAAGGTATCCCAAATCTACCCATGATTGAGACACCATTGGTGGAAAAGGTCCACTTGTCAACAAGGGGCTTTGACTTAAACAGCGTTTCAAACGCGTCTACAAGGGTTTTAGTTACTGCATGGTCTTCCTCGATAAGCCACGTCGGGAAATAAGCTTCTGTCGGGTATTCAAGGCCCGTGTACGATGCTTTTTTGTAGTCATACATTTCCACTATCGCGCCGGCTGCTTTTACCGAAGGCAGCTTCCCGATCTGCTGCAGGGCATACTCTCCCGTTTCTCCTGCAGTCAATCTCCTGTCTATGGAAATGGTACACCGGTCAGCAACGGCACAGCGCGACGGGGAGCTGAAAAAAATTTCCGAAACCGTGAGCGTCCCCTTGTCCAAAAAATCGTGACCCTTCAAGTTTTCGTTAAGGGCTCGCAGTTCCATAAGTATCGGGGCCATTTTGTAAATGGCGTTGTCTCCCCTCTCGGGAGCTGACCCGTGACAGCTAACCCCGCGGGTGGTAACCTTGATTTCCATCCGGCCTCTGTGTCCGCGGTAAATGTTACAAGAAGTAGGTTCCGTAAGCACCACAAACTCAGGTCTTACCTTACCTTCCTTGATGATGTACTGCCAGCATAAACCGTCACAATCTTCTTCTTGCACGGTGCCGGTTACAACCAGGGTGTAGTCGTCTTCCAGTCCCAGGTCCTTAATAATCTTGCCGGCATATACCATGGATGCCATTCCACCCAGTTGGTCTGAAGCGCCCCTGCCGACAATTATTTTATCATCTTCATATCCCTCATAAGGATCGCACTCCCATAAATCAGGGTCGCCAACGCCGACAGTATCGATATGCGCGTCCATGCCAATTAGGTGTTTCCCCTTCCCGATATATCCCAGGACATTGCCCATGGGATCGATTTCAACCCTGTCAAACCCCACCTTTTCCATTTCGGCCTTAATTCTTTCAATTACCCGTTTTTCCTGGCAGCTCTCCCCGGGTATCCTGATTAAATCCCTGAGGAAGCTTGACATCTGCTGCTTGTATTCCCCGGCCTTTGCAAGAACATCTTTTCTGTTAAGTTCCATTTCTCCTTTCCCCCCTCATTCATTGCTGAAATGTAAGCTCCTGCTTGCAGGCTTCGACGACTCGCTTTCCCTCGTGGCAAATTTAGCACTCTGGCTCCGGTCGCGGCAGGTTCCCGGCAATTCGGCATCCTGGCGAAAAGCTCCCGCGGCACTTTTTTGTGCCTCGCCCGGCCACGACTCGTCGCCAAAGCTATAGTTTTACCAGCCTCAATCCAAATGCGGCCTGCCGCCGGCAAGTAGGCCGCCTGGATTTCAATTGTTCAGAAATAAAGCTCAACCTTCACCAATGAGGCTCCCGAAAAAACTCAAGGGAAATTAAGGATAATTATTATAAGCACTGCTGGCGGAAACAGCTTTTACAAACCGTCCCATACCAGGCCTGCCCATGAATTCTCCCCGGTGGAAGATCACCTCGCCCCTGAGCAAGGTGGTTTCCGGATACCCCCGGACTTTTATTCCGGAAAAGGGCGTATAGACCGAGGAGGAATGAAGTTTTTTTCCATCCAGCACCACTTCTTTTTCGGGATCAAAGATCACAAGGTCAGCATCGCTGCCCACCTCAATGCAGCCCTTTTGCGGATAAAGGCCGAAAAGCTTAGCAGGATTGGTGGAAAGTAACCGGGCCAGACAGATTACGTCAAAGTGTCCTCCGCCCACACCAAAAGTGTATAAAAGGGGTAGAAGAGTTTCACTTCCTGGAATACCTGGCAAGGTATCAAAGCAAGTCTTTCCCTGCCCTTTCTGCTCCAGGGTATAAGCACAGTGGTCGGTTGCAACCATCTGCAGGGCACCTTTGCTCAACGCCTGCCAGAGAACTTCCTGATGCCCAGGCGGACGGAGTGGGGGCGTCATGATGACAGGGCGGGGATCACCTGAAGCGTATACACCGTCATCAAGTATTAAGTAATGAGGACAGGTTTCGCCGTATACCTTCTGGCCATACCGGCGGGCCTCGGCTATCCTGGTAGCCCCGTCGCCCGTGGAAACGTGGACAAAAAAGACAGGTACATCCAGTTTTTGAGCGGTCTCGATAACCTTAGCCACAGCCCTTTCTTCTGCCTCGGGCGGTCGGCTGATGCCGTGGCTTCGCGGTCCAGTATCTCCCCTTTGTTCAAGCTGTGACCTCAGTTTCCTTACCACGTCGTCGTCCTCGGCGTGGACAGTGACCAATAAACCCAGGTCTCTGGCATCTTCAAGGAGGAGTCCCAAATCTCCGTCCGCTATTTTCTGGTCATAGGTGGTGAAAATCTTGAGGCTTGTTATCCCCATTTCTCTGAGTTCCTGAAGTTCCTGCCTCAGGTCGCTGGTCCAGCAATGGACCGTCATGTGCACGGTATAATCTATGCAGGCCTTGCCTTCAGCTTCAGCCAATTTTTCTCTGGCTCCTTCCACCAAAGGTTCGCCGGGAAAGGGATCGGCGTAGTCAATACAGGTAGTAACGCCGCCACATGCAGCAGAAATGGTCCCTTCTTCCCAACCGTCAGCAGTTACCGTACCCCGGGCAACAAGCCCGAAGTGGGTATGAGCATCAATGACCCCGGGTAAAACAAGCTTTCTCTCGGCATCAAATACCCTGATCCCAGCAGGGGGTTCTATCCTGCCTATGGCAGAAATTTTACCGCCGTCAACGGCCAGGTCTGCTTCGACTAATCCCTTTTCTATCACCAGCTTTCCGTTTGCCACCAGCAGGTCCACAGTCTACTCCTCCCCTGAAAGATCTTCGTACACGTGTATGCCGCCCGCTCCATGCTCCATGGTATTCCGGCACTCAGCCATCCTATTCATTAAAATCTACAAACCCCGTGCTGAGAATTCTTCTACCAGGCGGCTTATGTCCGGTGGTATCCTGATTGGCTCTCGGGCGGCCTTGGTGGCGTTCTGCACATCCTTCAGGCCATTTCCAGTCACCACAACTGCTACTTTTTCATTGCTTGCAATTATTCCCTCGGAAACTGCTTTCCGCAGTCCTGCTAAGCCGGCAACGCCGGCAGGTTCTCCGAATACACCTGTGCTGCTGCCCAAAAGCTTCATAGCCTCCAGTATCTCCTGATCGCTGACATTGATCATGCTACCTGAAGACTGGCGAATAGCCCGCAGCGCCTTATCCGGGTTGCGCGGCACCCCCACCGCAATGCTGTCGGCAATGGTTTTTTCGGCGGCAGGCATGACAGGCTCGTTGCTCCGGAAGGCAATGGTTATAGGACAGCATCCCTCGGCCTGAACCCCAAGCATTTTGGGCAGGCGGTCTATAAATCCAGTCTCGTAAAAATCGACCATCCCTTTCCATGCACCGGCAATGGTACAGCCATCGCCCACGGAAAATACAAGCCAATCAGGGACATCCCAGTTCAATTGTTCGCACAGCTCCATGGAAACTGTTTTTTTGCCCTCGACCAGATAGGGATTGATCGCGGCATTACGGTTATACCAGCTCCAGTGCTCAATTGCCTCCATTGAGAGTTTAAAAGCCTCTTCATAAGAGCCCTGCACGCTTACCACCGTGGCCCCGAAAACCAAGAGCTGTGCGACCTTTCCCTGAGGAGCCCTTTCAGGCACAAAAATGCAGGTTTTGAGGCCCACGGAGGCAGCATTTCCGGCCAGGGAGGAAGCAGCGTTACCCGTGGAAGAACACGCTATGGTATCCGCACCTGCCTCGAGGGCTTTGGCCACCGCCACTGCCGAGGCACGGTCTTTAAGGGAGGCGGTGGGGTTGAGACCATCGTCCTTGACATACAGCGTCTCTAGTCCCACGACTTCAGCCAGCCGGTCGGCTTTATACACGGGTGTCCACCCCACCCTCAAGGGGGGTGCAGTCTCAGACAGCACGGGCAGCCAGGGCAGGTAGCGCCACATGGAGAAATCTTTATTTTTTTGCAATGTATCTCTATTTACTTCTGCAGAAATGGCACTGTAATCGTAAATAACATCGAGAATTCCTGACATGCCGCAGTCAGGACAGGTATAGCTGTTCGGCATGGCTTCAAAAGTCTTATTGCATTTCACACACTGCAAATATTTTACGTGGAACATATCTTCACAACCTTTGTCGCTTTCTGATTCAAGTGGCATTTAATTTTTATTACTATTATTTAACACAATTTATTTTTTCCTGCTTTTTTCTTAATTTTTTTTGCATACGGCGTATCCTGGAGGGGAAGTGAATATCTCCACTGTCCATCAAACGAATGATACGCTCCGGCAACTGCAGCGGCCGTAGGAATAGTGGAAATCTCACCGATCCCGCGGGCGCCGTAACAGTAATCCAGGTCTCCGCCCTCAATTAGAGGTACGTCGATGAAAGGAGTTTCATTTGCTCGCCAGAGGCCCAGCGAACCCATGCTCTGTTGAACCGGAACACCGCGTTCTGTAACAAAATTTTCCCTCAGGGCATACCCAAGACCCATGACAACACCGCCCTCTATCTGCCCTTCGAGGGAAAGGGGGTTGATGGCCCGGCCTACATCATGGGCCGCAATAACTTTCTTCAATCGCCCGTTTTCGTCAAGAATAACCACCTGGGTGGCAAAGCCATATGCCACATGGGTCACGGGATCTTCTTTCTGGCTGTCAAGCCCATCGGTTATCCCTGCAAACTCCGCACTGAAAGTCATGCCTTCCAGTTCTTTAAGCCGCTTTTCCCCTAAGGCTTCTTTTACCTTCAGGGCTAGGCGGCGCGTTGCTTCTCCGGTAAAGAGGCTCTGGCGCGATGCTGTGGTAGTACCTGAAGCCGGTGTGGTGACACTGTCGGCCAGTTCAATTTCAACCAGATCGGCCGGGAAACCCGATGCTTCGCAGAACACCTGCAGTAACACAGTCTCCAGTCCCTGGCCTATACAGGCCGCCCCAGTTTTGACTTTCACCTTGCCGTTCTCTATAACAGCCTCTGCCCGGCCCACATCCCTTGTACCCACTCCGAGACCAACGCTCTTCATGCCGCAGGCAATCCCCGCATACCTGCCCTGCTTGTAGCTTTCTTTTACAGCTGCAAGTGTCTTTTTTAAGTTGATATTGTTGTCGAGCTTTTGTCCTGTAGCCAACCGGTCACCCGGCTCAAGGGCATTGATGTAGCGGATTTCCCACTCGTCCATGCCCAGCATCTCAGCAAGCTGATTCAGCTGATTCTCACAGGCAAAAGTCACCTGCGGTACACCAAAACCCCTGAATGCTCCAGCAGGCGGGTTGTTGGTATAAACCGCCTTTCCTTCAATATCCACGTTATCGACTTTATAGGGACCGGTGGCATGGGTACAGGCCCTCTCCACTACCTGTGCACCCAGGGAAGCGTAAGCACCGGTATCAGCCAGTATCCTGGCCTTGACTGCCGTTAAGCGCCCCTGGCTGTCCACACCCGTAGTCATTTCTATCTTCATGGCATGTCTTTTGGGATGTACGAATATGCTTTCCCGGCGGCTGAGGGTAAGCTTGACAGGCCTTTTCGTTTCCCAGGCCAGCAGGGCGGCATGATGCTGCACGCTCAGGTCTTCTTTGCCCCCGAAAGCGCCGCCTACATGGCAATTGACAACCCTTATTTTTTCAGGTTCCACGTCCAGGATAGCAGCAACCTGTTCCTGGTCTTCAAACACGCTTTGTGTGCTTACGTAAAGGATAATGCTCTTTTCATCCGGGACAGCAACAGCACTTTCAGGCTCCAGGAAAGCATGCTCCGTGAAGGGGACTTCATAGGTCCTTGTTATTACATAAGCAGATCGTTCGAGGGCAGCTTTTACATCTCCACGCCTTATCCTTGTCGTACTCAAGACATTTTCGCGGGGATGAAGGGAAGGAGCACCAGGTTTTAAAGCAGCTTCCACATCAGTCACCGGTTCTAGTTCCTGGTAGTCCACTTCAATGGCCTCTAAAGCCTTCCTTGCAATCTCTGGGGTTTCTGCTGCTACCAGGGCAAGGGCATCCCCCACATATTTCGTTTCCTCCCCGGGGCCAATCAAAACAGGCCAGTCTTGAAAAATCATGCCATGAAAGCGCTGGCCGGGAGTATCCTCGGCTGTCAGTACAGCCACAATGCCCGGGATTTGCAATGCGCCACTTACGTCTATTCCCAGAATTTTTGCCCGGGGAACAGGGGTTCGCAGCACAGCGCCGTAAAGCATCCCTTCAAAAAACAGATCATCGGCAAATTTGGCCCTGCCAGCAGCCTTTTCATAGGCGTCTCTCCTCGGATAGCGCTGCCCCACCCAGGGCTCCGGAAGGGGAGAAAATTGTTTTTCTCCGCGTAAAACTACTGCTGCAAGCTGGATGGCATCAATTATTTTCTGGTATCCAGTACACCTACAGAGATTGCGGCGGAGGTCTGATGCAATTTCACTGCGGGTGGGATTGGGGTTTTTGTCTAAAATCCCTTTGGCAGTGATTATCATTCCGGGTGTACAAAAACCACATTGAACGGCACCTGCCCTTGCAAAAGCTTCTGAATAAATTGCGAGTTCCTGGGGGGCTAGTCCTTCAAGAGTCAATACCATTTTTGTCCCTAGCTTTTTGAGGGGAAGCCTGCATGACTGTCGAGGCTGGCCGTCCATAAGTACCATACATGCCCCACATACTCCCTCGTTACAACCATTTTTAACCGAAGTAAGATTGAGCTTTTCCCTGAGCACAGATAGCAAACTCGCCTCTGGGTCAGCATCTAGCTCATACTGCCTGTGGTTAATATTAATCTTCAAGGAACACCACCCCCTAAAAAAGAAGAATAATTTTTACCCGACCACAAAGACAGGAAAAAACCGTCTTCGTAGTCGGGTGATTTACGGTAACCCGGTAGAGACCCCTGCACCGTATTTGCAGGGTTATACGAAGATTATTTTCTACTTTCCAATATCTTTTTATCGTATTCTTCAACTAGGGAATATTCTCTCTCCCAGAACTCGGGGTCCTTCATGCTGTCCAGGTACTCTTTAGTATAGCCAAAGGGCAGCCAGTCTTGTTCTTTCTGCCTGAACAACCGCTCCTTGGCCTCAGACCTGCGGAAATCGTAAATCTCGCTTTCATCGGCTTTTAAGAAGATATCCCTGGCCCAGCGCTCCAGCACGGTATCATTGATCTCCAGGACACGCTGTTCCAGGTCCTTCAATATCGAGGGATAACGGTCAAAACCATCTGTAGCAATGGTCACCACATTGTCATCGGGCCCAAGGCGCAGGTATTTCGCCATTTTAATGGAACCAATGATATTACAAATGCTGGAGATGCCGAAGAAATTGCGCAGGTTTTCGGCAACCTCGCGCTTTACCCCCATCTTAACCAGAACATCGGTGCCGTCCTGAAAAACTTTTAATCCCTGGACACAGCTGTCGTCATAAATCAAGGCAACAAAGTCGGTGTTAAGTACATTGTGAATCAGGGTACACATTTTGTCTCCTATACCCTCGATACGGTGCTGTCCGCGCCCACCGTTTGCCAAGGTAGAGCACTCGTAGGGTTCCAGGGCCACAACTTTGGCTTCCGGAAATACTTTTTTAATCTGATCGCCTGCGCCCAGGGTACCTGCAGAACCAGGAGCAGATATAAAGCAGGCAATTCTTCCGTTTCCAACGTCCTTTACTGCCTCGATAGCAGAGTTTCCGGTCACATAGCGGTGGAAACGATAATTGGGCAGAAGCTCAAACTGCGCCAGCGGTTTGTTTTTGGGATTCTTTTTCAACTGATATGTCCGCTGCAAAGTAAGTATCACATCCGACTCCGTGCCAGGCGTCAGGTCAAGCTCTGCGCCGTACTTGCGGATACGCTCATAGCGTTCCTTGCTCATATTATCGGG
This sequence comes from uncultured Thermoanaerobacteraceae bacterium, assembly GCA_964529795.1. Classification (GTDB taxonomy): domain Bacteria; phylum Bacillota; class JADQBR01; order JADQBR01; family JADQBR01; genus CAZGXM01. The sequence continues at coordinate 16,272 of CAZGXM010000007.1, read as the reverse complement.
CATGATCACAATCGCCCTGTAGCCCATCAACCTGCAGATATAAGCAACACCAATGCCGAAATTGCCTGTAGATGGGCCTAAAATGGTATGTTCTCCAGGGACGATCTCGCCGTCAACGCATCCTTCAATCAATGTAGCATATGCCGGGCCCACTTTATGGGAACCGGAAGGATAGCCATTTCCGAGCATTACTACAATGTTGGCATCAACACCCGTCAATTCTTTAGGGAGAACCACCGTCCTTACCTTATTGTTTTCATCCTTCCAGGTAATGTTAAACAAGTTGATAGGATCGAGCTCATTTTCTTTCAAAGCGCGGAGGGCTCTTTCCCTGACTTCCGGATTAATCTTTTCCGGGCAAAGCATTTCTTCATAAGTCGGACCAAATGGAACTTTAAAACCTGACATGTTTGTGCCTCCTTCCAAAGTCAATATTTTATGAAGCAGATTTAAAAACGAGCGGGTGTGATGGCTGAAAAAAAGACCAGTTCAACTTCACCGCAGTTTTCCAGGCGATGCGGTATCTCTGCAAAATAATAGATACTGTCTCCTTCTTCCAGCATATACTCCTCTTCGCCGATTACAACCTTCATAGACCCCCGGAGTATGCAAATACACTCTTCACCGGGGTGCGTTGAAAAGCCGTCAACACTACTCGCCGCCACGTCCAGACACCCGATCATTATTTCCATTTTCCGGTTCAGATCTGGAGATAATAACTCGTACCTCAAATGAGATTTTGGCAGTTTTAAAATCTTGCGTTCGTTTTTACGTACTACCGGATTCGGCTTCTGTTCCTCTATTAAAAAGTAAAAGATAGGTACATCCAGGGCTTCTGCAATCTGGCGCAAAGATGTAATTGAAGGCTCAGCAAAACCTCTTTCCACCTGGCTCAGAAAGCTGGCTGTTAAGCCTGTTTTTTCAGCCAACTCTTTCAGACTCATATTTTTTTCAGTACGTTTGGTGCGAATTATTTTGCCGATCAACTACCGCAACTCCTTTCCTTATACCTTATTGACCATCTTTCTCTTTCAGTTTAAAGTTTAGTTAAATTACACCTTAAAAAATCAAGCATCATTGTAATCACAATATTATATTCTTTAGATATTCGCAGATTCCTTCCATGTGATTAAAATTTTAATGAAAAATTTTAGTTCACCTTAATTTTTGCCAGTTTAAATATTCAAAAGCGCAAAGTTCTTGGTGATGGGTAGGTGTTTTTTTCGTTCCTTTTCCTGTTCCTTCATTAGGTGCTGTTCGTACCTATGAAGTTTCTTTCAACAATTCTGACTTTTAATAGAGAATAAAAAAAGGCCGTTAAAAAGCCTTGAAAATCAGCAGCCACTCAGCCTATCTAAGATTGCGCGGTTGGCAACTCTCCCACAGCCCCGCTTGGGGCTTAAAATTATTCAATCAGGTGTCACGCCAGTGAAGGGTACGCCTGCTATTTCCGCTGTTTCCTTATCAAGAGCACACAAATCCTCCAGACCGATATCATTAACGCTCCGTTTGTCCAAGGCCCTGATACCATCAGCCATTTCCCGGGTGGCCGCAGTCAGGTAATTGAACATGCTGGTGGCGCCCCTCTGTACGTCAAATTTGCCTGCCTGTTTGCCGTCTGCCCAGACCACCTGGGTGGGCGGTTCCCAGGGAAGTGCTTTTAACACCTGGGTATGAGACACGGCGAACAGCGCCATGGTACCGATATTGACAGCATCTGCCCCCAGGGCAATAGCTTTCAGGAAGTCACCGGGTGTAAACAGGCCGCCGGACGCAATCAAACTTACTTCACCCTTCAACTTATTATCTCGGAAAAACTTTCCCGCCCGGCACAAGGCATGGAGAGTAGGAATACCAAAATCGTCCTGAGTAATGGGCAGTGATGCATGAGTACCGGCTTCGGCGCCGTCTATCACTATATAGTCCACTCCCGCATCAATTAAAATACTCAAATCTTCCTCCAGGGACTGGCCGGCGGCTATTTTGGCGCCCACCGGCACTCCTCCTCCAATTTCTTTTAGCCTTTTCACCATTTGGGGCAGTCTGTCATGCTGCTCCGCCATGTTGGAAAAACGACTGTCGGACCGCAGTGCATCTCCATGGGGAATGGGCATGCTTTTACGGACTGCATCCAGCAATTTTTGATCGGTAACATGGTGCCCGACTCCCGCCGTGGCCCCCTGCCCGATATGCACCTCTATGGCATCAGCCTGCTTTAGTATTTCCGCTTCCTTGTGCCAGTGGTATCGCGTGTATTGAATAATTAATTTCTTGGCAGCATCTCTTTCGGACTGGAGAAACGGGCCCTCACCAGTATTGGTGGCGGTTCCCGCCATGGCAGCAGCTTTTGCCAGGGCAATTTTTGTTTTTTCACTTAGCGCCAAGCCGTAGGCCATACCGGAAATCAGAATAGGTATGCTTAACTGCAACGGTTTCATGGCCTTTGGTCCGATAACTACGTCCAGGTCAACGGGTGTGGTGAGATTTTCCGGCATCCTGTTCAACTGGGCCGTGCGAAACATTAATTTGTCCAGCCGGGGAAATTTTCTGGGACTGCCCAGAGGTCTATTAATAACTTTTCCCTTTTGAGAGCGCAAATTTGTCTCCATAATATTCTGCAACCCGGTCCGGGTGGCGGCAGAAACAAACTCCCAGAGGTTTTCGTTATAAGGGTCAATCATCAGCCGCCCCAGAGCGCTTTTTACGCTGCGCTGAAGCAACCGCCTGACAATACCCCCGGCAATCGTCGCCGCACCCCCCAGCAGACTTTGCATTCTCTCATTGGCATTTTTGCCCATACCTATCCTCCTTAACTCGTCAAACTTTTGAAAATCGTAACCATATCTTTTAGTATGAGCAAAATGTATAAAAAAAACCCGGTCAAACCGGGCATTGGTTTATTCTTCGATAATATTCTGGATAGCTTGATTTTCCCCCACAACCACCATAATATCATTTTCTGACACACGGGCATCGGCACCCGGAGCAACATTAATTTTATCCCCGCTTTTCACCGCCAAAACACTGATACCGTATCGCGCCCTCAGGTTCAATTCCCCCAGGGTCTTTCCCCAGGTTAATCGGGGCGCCACTATTTCCATAATACTGTAATCCTCAGCGAGTTCAATAAAATCCAAAAGATTTGCGGTGACAAGGTTATTGGCCACACGGATACCCATATCCCGCTCAGGATAAACCACTTTGTCCGCACCCACCCGCTCCAGCACTTTACCGTGCAGGGGATTTTGGGCCTTGGCCACAATATATTTTACGCCTAACTCCTTTAAGATCACCGTCACCAGAATATTCGCCTGAATATCCTGCCCTATGGCCACAACCGCCACGTCAAAGTTACGAACACCTAAAGATTTCAGGGTCTCCTCATCCATGGCATCGGCCTGAACCGCATGGGTTACCATATCGGCCAACTGCTGCACCCTGACTTCATTACTGTCTACAGCTAAAACTTCATGCCCCATGTTGGTCAGGGTCATGGCAACACTGGTGCCAAACCGGCCCAGACCAAAAACCGCAAATTGCTTGCGCATCTTTTCCCCTCCCATCCCAACATTACCCGATAAGCAAATGCTCTTCGGGATAACGGTATTTATATTTCTTCTTCCGCTGGGCAATGGCAAACACCAAAGTCAGCGGTCCCAAACGACCTAAAAACATGGTGAGGATAATCATCACCCTGCCAAAAGCAGAAAGCTTGGTGGTCAGGCCCACGGACAAGCCTACCGTACCAAAAGCTGACGTTGTTTCAAACAGGATGGTAAGAAAATCCGCTTGTTCAGAAACTGTCAAAATAAGGGTCACCAGCGTTACCCAGGTAAAAGCAACAAAGGTCACTGCCAGCGCTTTATCAATCACCTCTTCAGGCACTCTTCGCTCAAAAGCGGCGGGTTCCTCCCTGCCCAGTAAAGTTGCGCGGGCAGCGTAAAAGATACTGGCAAAAGTCGTGGTCTTGATACCGCCGCCGGTTGAACCCGGTGAAGCGCCGATAAACATCAGTAAGATAATTAAAAACCGGGTAGGCATTTTTAAGGCCGCGGTATCAAGTGTGTTAAAACCAGCAGTTCTCGGTGTCGCAGCCTGGAAAAAGGCTGATAAAATCTTGCCGCCCGCGGAAAGGTCGCCCATGGTACCCGGATTGTTCCATTCCAATATTAAAATAAGCAAAAAGCCACCTCCCAATAATGCCAGGGTGGTAGATATCACTGTTTTGGCATGGAAATTGATATCCCTGGTTGACCTGGCCCTGGACAGCACCACAATGACACTGAAACCCAAACCGCCAACAATGAACAACAGTGCCACGGTAAAATTGATGACAGGGTCGCTGACAAAAACCGTCAAACTGGAAAATTTACCGGTAACCGCACCAAATAAGTCGAACCCGGCATTATTAAAAGCGGATATGGAATGAAATATGCCGTAATAAACCGCCCGGGGCCAGGGCATCACTTTGAAAAATCTGACAGCAAGGATTAACGCCCCGGCACTTTCGATAACAAGGGTGGTGATTAATATCTGCTGCACCAATTTTACCACGCCGGAAATGGTTAGTTTATTTAATGCTTCCTGTAATAGCAATCTCTCTTTTAAGCCGATTTTTTTTCGCAATAACAGGGCAAAAAATGCTGCAAAAGTCATAATACCCAACCCGCCGACCTGAATTAATAGCATTATCACCAGTTCGCCAAACATGGACCAGTGAGTGGCGGTATCCACCACCACCAATCCGGTAACACAGACAGCAGATGTGGCAGTAAACAAAGCATCCAAAAAGTTCGTACTACTGCCGCTTTCAGTTGCTATGGGCAGGCTTAAAAGCAATGCTCCCACAATTATAATACCGGCAAAGCCCAGCACCAGAAGCTGGGGTGGTCCCAACCGGTTGAGGATTGTCTTCATATTATTGCCCCTCCACTGGTTGTTTCAGATTACTGGTTAAACGTAATTGTTTAGACAAGCTACGCTAAATTTATCGTCATACTTTAACTTCCCTGAAATATAATTACTAAATAAACAAAAAAAAACCAGACAATAAACGCCTGGAGGAAACATGAAGCATTCATGCCCTATTTAAATGAAGCTTTCCCTGCCAGACGCCTCAGGAGTTAGCTGGTGGGTTAGGGTTGGGAAATGTCCCTCCCAAACAAAGTTTGGGATTCACCCCAAAAACGTAGGCCCCCCTTATCTCCGCGGTCCGGAGAATTCGGCGTTTTATTTGCTTCTTCACCTATATTACTCCTTCATCCAGGCATTGTAAAGCGATATCTGAGCAAATATTCGCCAATTTCCCGAAAAATCGGCGCAGCCACCTTACCGCCGTAGTTTCCGCCTTCCACCAGCACAGTAATCACGTATCTGGGTTCTTTTAAAGGCACATAGCCGGTAAACCAGGCGTTGATTATCCGCTTGCCCTGTTTATCCAACTGTCCTGTTTCCGCAGAGCTGGTTTTGCCGGCGGCACCGCCCGGTAACCATGCTCTTTTCCCCGTACCCTCAGTAGTGGTAAGTTCCATCATTGCCTGCACTTTTTTTGCCGTTTCCACGCTGATAACCCGTCTGGGAGTTTCCCCGGGGACTGTTTCCACAATTCTTCCCCGGCCGTCCACCACACTATCTACCAGACGAGGGCTGTGCCAGGTGCCGCCTGAAGCTATGACCGCCGTCATGGCGGCAACTTTTAACGGGGAAATACGTACTCCTTTTTGCCCCACCGCAGCATTGGCCAAATCACCGGCACTGTGACCAATGTCCACCGATTCGTATATAGGCAGTGAGTAGCCTGCAACCGCGTCATCCTCCAGGCCAAAAGCCTTGGCATATTCCCACAATCTCTCACGGCCCAGCCTCAATGCCACTTCAATAAAGGCGGGATTACAGGAAAAAGCGAAAGCCCGGGCAAAGGAAATCCTGCCGTGACCTTCGGCTTTCCAACAGGGTATTTCCAATCCGCTTTTAAACCGGTAACTGCCGGTACAGTTAAATACCTCGTCCGGCTGAACCAAGCCTTCTTCCAGGGCGGCGGCAGCCACTACAATTTTAAAGACGGATCCGGGATAGTAGTTATTAAAGACCCGGTTTAAAAGCGGGGCATGTTCTTCAATTAAATATTGTTGCACCCGGTCCTGACGGTAGTTGGGCCTGCTGGCAGCAGCCAGCACCTCTCCCGTCAGGGCATCCATCACTACTACTGCGCCCCGACCGACTTTTCGGTCCATAATACTCTCCACCTTGGCCTGTAACTCTTTATCCAAGGTCAGCACTACGGAATAACGGTTGGCAGGCTGGCCCAATTCTACTTTTTTAAAACTTAATCCCGGCACCAGGTTGCCCCGAGCATCATAAAACAGCGACCAGAAACTACTACTTTCCCCGTAGGACAGTTCCGGGTCGTACTCCCTCTCTATGCCGGCATCTCCGGAATACCCGGTTTCAGCCCGGGAAAACCCGTTTTGGCCGCCAAAAACGGGCACAAAGGTTTTGCCGGCAGCAGTCAAGTGCCCGACTATGTGCCTGGCCAGGGAATTGGGGCCGTAACGAATGGTCAAAGGCACGATATATAACCCGGGCAGATTTAATCGCTGCACTTGCGCAGCCTGTTCAAAAGAAGTAAATGTATTGAGCACTACAGGCTTTTCCCATATTCCCCCGGCGGGCAGCTGGTCAAGATTATAGACATCCCCGAAGACAGAGCGCATTCCATCCCTCACCCTGCCCATATCTGCAACCAGACCCGGGAACAATACCAGCGCCAAACCGGCGCGGGTATCCGTGAGACTCTGCAGGTTCCGGTCAAGAATATCCCCCCGGGGTACCGGCTCCTCCCGGATAAACCGTCGCTGCATGGAAACTGCCCGATGGGAGTACGCTTTGCCCTTGACCAACTGAATGAACACCAGTTTACCGCCTAAAAATAGCCCAAAGAATATTAAGATCGTCATTACTAATGTCAAGCGCAGTCGCATGGTATTCCCTCACCTGAAAATTTTCTCTGAACAGTTTTATTTTTGGCGGAAAATACCAGACTTATACAAAAAAGCGGAGGTTTGCCCTCCACTTGGCCTAATACCATTTGTTTTTTTTCTCATCTTTTTTCGTCAACTTGGCCATCTTTCGCTGATAGTCCTTCAACAAATCACCGGCTTTATCAAACTGCCCGCGGGCTTTATCCAAAACCGTCCGGTTTTCGGTATTCAAGTACTTTTTCAGGGTTTTCAGAGCCTCCTGATAATACACCAAACTGAAATTCAAGTCATCCCGTACTGCCTGTAACTCCGCAGGGGCATCCACCACTTTTACCGCATCTATTGACTGCCGGATTACTTCCCCGGTCTCCAAAAACACTGCATTGGCTTCAAATTTGGTAAACTCGCCTGACTGGAGTTTTTCCAGTGCTTCGCGGCATTTCTTATCAGCAGCAATATAGTTTTTCTCAATAGCTTTTACCTGAAAGACAAAGGTTTCCACCTGCAATGGCGTTGCCACCAAAGTATCAGTATAATTACCCTCTGATACGGAACAACCGCCAAACAATAACATGGCTAAAATCAAAACAACTCCCACCGTCCACCGTTTCATCCCATCCACCCCCCGGTTTATTTTATCACTACCCAATCAACCGCACAAGAAAATGCCTTAAACTACGAACCGTTCTATTTTTACGGGAACCGGGAAATCCGCCAGTATTTTTTCCACTTCCTGCTTCGTGTCCAGGGAAACGTAAATGCGTATCAGTCCCAATGCGGCATCCTCGGTAGTAACTATGCCGTACCCCTCGTAACCCTCAATTATCTTGTTGACAAAATCGATGTCTCTGGGTTTCACTCGTGCCAGGAAGTACACTTTATCACTCCTTCGGAGACCTGCGCAGCAGGGAAAACGGCGGGAACTGCCTGGGGGTACAAATTCGCACCTGCTGCTGCGGGTGCCGGGCAACTGCAATTTCCTCACCGTCTCCATCCAGCATCCGACCCACAACCAATTGCTCAACTTCTCCCCGGGGCGGCAACACCTCCAGGGTTTCACCGGCCTGAAAATTATTGCGCTGTTCCAGGATAAGATGGCCCCGCTCCCGGTCATAACCCTTGACCATGGCAACAAAATCATACTCCCTTACATATTTGGAAGTCAAATAATTGTGGTCTTCCGCCCCGGGTTTATGCCGGTAAAAACCGGTGGTATAGCCCCGGTGGCTAACCTTTTGCACCTCTTCCAGCAGTTCGCGGGGCAGTTGATAATCCTCAGGGTCGGCCAAATATCCATCCAAAGCCAACCGGTAGGCCCGCACCACAGTGGCCACATAATGAACGCTTTTCATCCTGCCTTCTATTTTAAAACTGTTAATCCCCGCTTCCACCAGCTCGGGTATATATTCCAACATACACAAGTCCCTGGAATTGAGAATATAAGCACCCCGCCGGTCTTCTTCAATCTCCATATATTCACCCGATCGCTTGGCTTCGGTGAGATAATACTTCCAGCGGCAGGCCTGGGCACATTCGCCGCGGTTGGCATCCCTACCCACCATATAGTTGCTCAACAGGCACCGGCCGGAGTAGGATATGCACATGGCCCCGTGGACAAAGGCTTCCAAATCCACACTGACCTTGCGCCTGATTTCCTTTATCTCCGCCAGGGACAATTCCCTGGCAAGCACTATTCGCTTGATTCCCTGCTGCTGCCAGAATTTTGCCCCGGACCAGTTGGTAGTGTTGGCCTGGGTGCTGAGATGGAGAGGCACCCGGGGTATCTCGGTCCGGGCAATACGAATTACACCGGGGTCGGATACAATTATCCCGTCCACCTTTAATCGGGCCAGCTGGTGCAAGTATTCCGGCAGGCCGGTCAGATCATCATTATGGGCAAAGATATTAACGGTTACGTATACTTTAGCGTTATGCCTATGAGCAAACTTTATTCCGGCCGCCAGTTCCTCCATGGTAAAATTACCGGCAAAGGCCCGCAAACCAAAATTTTTCCCCGCACAGTACACCGCATTTGCACCAAAAGAAACGGCTATCTGCAGTTTTTCCAAGTTACCTGCTGGAGCAAGAATTTCCACTTTCCTGTTCACTGGTATTCCTCCGCGTAAAAGACTTACCGCCACCCAGTCGTCAACTTATGGAAGGGCCTCTTTTGAAAAGGAAATAAAAGGCAAAATGTGCGGCCCGCCGCCACACACTTCTTCATGTCCAATCATATCATTACAAACTTTTCTCAAAAACTGACTCGAAAAAATTAAAACTAGTGTAGATACTTGCGTTTTGCCCGGTTATGCTCAGCTAAAGTTTTGGTAAACTCGTGACTGCCGTCGGGTTTGGCAACGTAATACAAATAATCGGTATCCGCGGGATAAAGCGCCGCCTCCAACGCCGACTTGCCCGGGGAAGCTATGGGTCCCGGCGGCAAGCCCGCATTTTGGTAGGTATTATATGGTGAGTCTACCTTTAAATCATCATAAAGCAACACTACTTTATGCTCGCCCAGGGCATATTGGACCGTGGCATCAACCCGCAGCAGCATACCTTTCTGCAAGCGGTTGTAAATGACCGAAGCAATGAACGGCTGTTCTGCTTTTTGCCTGGCTTCCCGCTCAATCAGCGAGGCCAATGTCACCACTTTGCGAATATCCATACCCAAAGCCTTTGCCCTCTGCCGCAGGTCCTCCGAGAAAACTTCACTAAACCGTCTCAACATTAAATTAATAATCTCCTTTTCCCCAAACCCTTTGGGGATCTGGTATGTATCGGGAAACAAAAATCCTTCCAAACGATATTTGGTTTTCGGTAAATCCTTAACAAAGGGGTAGTCAAAATCTCCTTCTTTCACCAGGTACAAAAACTTTTCCCTGTCAACAAAACCTTTATCCGCCAGCAGTTGGACAATTTGCTTTACCGTATAGCCCTCGGGAATGGTAAAAGAGTAGGTCTTAACCCGCCCCCAGGCAATTTTTTCCACTATCTCCGGCAGGGATTTGGCAGGGGAAAATTCATATTCCCCGGCCTGCAGGCGGGTATCCAGTTTGTGCAGGCGTGCATACAAAGAAAAAAGCAACCTGTCACGTATCAAACCCTCTTTTTCCAGCAGCGCCCCGATTTCATCAGTACTGGATTGCGGGGGAATAAAAACCATTTTCGTAGGTGCGGGAACACTGCTGACGGGTCTCATTAATTTATTTAGCTGGTAATAACCAATGCCCCCCAACAGTATTACCAAAGTAATAACAGTTATAAACAAACGTAAGACCAGTTTCTTGACCAGCCCCACCTTCGCTGCCCTATTACGGTCCTCCTCCATTATGCCGGCCTTCGACGCCTCGGACACAGTATCTCCTCCAGTAACCAACATTTATTCTATTATATTATACAGGTTTCCATGCCGTCTGCCAACCCTGTCTATTATTCGACAGCGCCGGTGCCGATACGGATAATTTTATCCTGACCGGGATACATATCTCGGGAAATGATTTCCCTGGATATTGTTTTGCCGTTTTGAATCAATCTCTTTTCCACTCTAACCCTGTAGCCCGGTATACCCTTCTGCTCTATAAAACTTTTTCCCGCGGGGATACTGCCGTCTTCCTCAATCACGGTTTTATAAGGAAACGTTTTTTCTACAACGCTTTTTAAATCTACCGTCACCGGTTGCGGCCTGCCAAACAACCTGATAGTGAGGCTGTCTTGGCCTACGGCAGTCTTTATTATCAGGTAACGACCCGTATTATTGACAAACTTGAAATCTATCGCCCCGTAGGCCACCGTTGCATCCATACCCAGTGGCACGTAAGTAATCAATAATGAATGCCTTCGTCTCTCCCGTACAGCAAGATTTGCCCGCAGCGCCGCATTGTACAACGTGGACGAAACCTGGCAGACACCTCCGCCCACTCCGGGCACAAAATCATCATTTTTGATAATCAACGCCTCTTGAAATCCCCGTTCCTCAGTCCGTGGGCCTACTGTTTCGTTGAAAGAAAAAACTTGCCCCGGCGCAATTTCCGTGCCGTCAAGGTTAGCGGCGGCAAGCCTGATGTTTTTTGTCCTGGGTTTGTTGTACGGGTTAAAGTTAGTGGTGTACTTGGCCACGAGCCCGGTAATACCCTTACGCCGCAAGTCCCCGGTGGTTACCTGCGGCCATACGGGCTTGGTGGCAACCGGAACATAACCGTCCCCCTTCAGGGGCATAAGTTTAAGCAAGTCATTGACTGTCTCCTCTACCATTAACCGCCGGCCGGTGTGTGCGGGGGTAAGTACCACCTGGTCGCCTCTAAACTCCAAAGCAGCATTCCGGGCCGGCCGGTTGACATCAGGAGCAAACAACACTACTTTATTTTTAATGTACTCTTTGTCCCACTGTAGAGAAAAGGGAATGTTATATCCCCGGTGGCGCAGGCGCCATCTTTGCCGGATTTTTTGCAAAAGCGAACCGCTTTGACCATAATCCAAGGCCTGCTCAACCAGCGAATGCAGCGGCACCGACACTCCCAGTTCACGATAACTTAACTTACTGCTCTTATCATCATAAAGAAAGCTAATATGCTTTTCCAACAACTCATTCAGCTGCTGTGACAGAGCTTGCTCGGCCTCAACAGCAGTCATTCCCCCGACATCCATTCCCTCTACAGTTATCCCTGCCAAGATTCTCTCAGAAGATGCCGGCCATGTACCGGTGGTAAAACCAAAGCACAAGGTGACCAAAAAAATACCCAGGCCGATGAGGATCACTGCACAAGACAGTTTGAAGCGAAATAGCCTACCCAATGAAAGCACCCCTTATATCATCACCTGGTATTACTTTATTCAACTTCAGGCAATGCTTATAAGGGGAAAAACTGGAAAAAAACAACCGCCCCGCAGGGCGGAAAACTTAAGTAAAATATTTTTTTGTCACTGGGTTTCCCGCCATGCCCTGGCGACCATGTCCCACTCGTCCTGGTCCTCAATGGAGAACAGGTAAATTCCCCCCTCTTCGTCCTCACCGACCTTTAAGATCATTGCTTCCACCGCATCTATTTCATCCGGCAGGAGAATGGCATACTGCTCATCGTCTATCTCCAGCATGTCAATAATTTCAAAACGATGGTCCGTGCCGGATTCATCAGTCAGGATAATAATTTCCCTCTGTTCTTCGGCCATAACTGTCTCTCCTTTTCATTAATTTCCTGTAAAGTTTGCAGCACAAGTCAGAAATCACATAACAATTCACCTTGCATCAAGGTAACCCTGCAGAATAAAGACTGCAGCCATCTTGTCTATAACCTTTTTGCGCTTTTTCCTGGACAAATCGGCGTCCAGCAAGGTGCGCTCCACCGCCACGGTAGATAAACGCTCGTCCCACACCTCGACCGGTAGAGACAGCTTTTCTTGTAGATGGCGAATAAATTCAGTCACCTTTTTTGCCCGGGGGCCTAAAGTGCCGTTCATGTTCTTTGGCAGCCCTACCACAATTCTTTCCACCTCGTAATGCCGGCAGAGCTCACTCAAGCGCTGCCAGTAATCCACTTTTTCATCTCTTCTGATAGTTTCTATACCCTGAGCCGTTAACCCCAACAGGTCACTTACCGCCACACCAATTGTCTTATCGCCCACATCCAAACCCATCACTCTCATTATGCCACCTCTAAAACCGAAAGATACAAACAAACCTCATATCGCCTGATATGAGGTTTCATTCTGCCTTTTTCAAATATTCCTTTACCAGTTCCTCCAGTAATTCGTCACGCTCCAAACGGCGGATCATATTACGGGCGTTTTTATGACTGGTAATATACGCAGGGTCACCGGACAAAAGGTAGCCCACTATTTGATTAATGGGATTATAGCCCTTTTCCTTTAAAGCTTCAAAAACACTGACGAGAATATCCCGGGCCGCCTTTTCCTGCTCTTTATCCACTTTAAACATCATTGTCTCTTCAAATGAGTCCTTGGTCACGATCCCACCCCCTGTGGTACCATAACTATATCTATTGTATTCGCTGTCAGTTTATATATTCCTCTTAATTAACGTAAATAATACCTGATTATTTGAAAAAGTTTCTTTGCCATCCAGCTTGTGGTAAAATTCAATTTAGGCGGAAGACAGCGGCCTGAATTTGGAATCAAGGAAATTAAAGTCAATGCCCACTCTTTCTTGGTAGAAAAAACTGAAAGACTCCCGCATCAAGCAGGAGTCCGGCACCATGTTTACGGCATCGGATACGGAAATACGCACCAGTGATTTACCGGTCTAGCTTATTTGCGCTTTCACTATTTCTGCTGCTTTATCCAAGGCAGCTTTAATTTTTTCCGGTTCCTTACCCCCGGCCTGGGCCATATCCGGACGACCGCCGCCACCACCGCCGGTGACCCGCGCAACCTGCTCGATAAGTTTACCGGCATGGATACCTTTGTCCAGCAGGTCTTTGGTAACCACAGCCACGAAATTTACCTTCCCTCCAATAACGGTACCCAGCACAATCACCCCGGAGCCCAGTTTATCCCTCAGTATATCCGCCATGGACCGCAACGCGTCCATACCGGTTACCTGCACCTGGGCGGACAGTACCTTGACGCCGTCCACATCCACCGTAGACTTCAACATTTCTTCGGATTGGTAGCTGACCAGCCGGTCCTGCAGGGTATTTACCTGCCGCTCCAGTTCCTTCACCTGGGACACCAGGGCCTCAATCCTGTGCAAAACCTCCCCGGGTTTTGTTTTTAAGATGCGGGCACTTGCTTCCACTACCTCCGAGCGGCGGTTGAGATAAGCCAGCGCCTTGACGCCGGTGATGGCCTCAATACGCCGCAGACCTGCTCCGATACCGGTTTCGGAGGTAATTTTAAATAACCCTATCCGGGCGGTGTTGGATACGTGAGTACCGCCGCAAAATTCCATGCTGTAATCTGCCATTTTCACCACTCGAACTGTGTCGCCATATTTTTCACCGAATAAAGCGGTAGCACCCATTTTTAAAGCCTGTTCGCGGGAAGTTACCAGTGCTTCCACCGCCAACCCGGTAAGGATTTGCCGGTTTACCCGCTGTTCAATCTCTGCCAGCTCTGCACCGGTCAAGGCGTCAAAATGAGTAAAGTCAAATCTCAATCTATCCTCGGCCACCAGAGAACCTGCCTGGTTGACATGGTCCCCCAGCACCTCTTTCAGGGCTTTATGCAGCAAGTGGGTGGCAGAATGGTTTTTTGCCGTAGCCTGTCTTTGCTTTTCCCTTACCAGGATAGTAATAGTATCACCCACCGACAAACTGCCGCGGTCCAGGACAGCCTCATGCAGGATTTTCCCGTCCGGCAGGCGCTTGCAGCCCGTTATCCGCGCTTGGGCACCTTCTTTGTAGAGCGTACCGGTGTCACTTACTTGGCCGCCGCCTTCGGGATAGCAGGGTGTTGCCTCCACCAGAAAGATAAATTCATCCCCAGCATGCACCGCATCCACTTTTTCACCCTTGAAAATCATGCTGAGAATTTCGGTGCTGTTTTCCAGCTTTTCGTAACCGACAAATTTCGTGGGGCCCAGTTCACCCAATAACCCGGCAAAGGCTACCGCGTCATCCCAGGCCTTGACATCCTCCCTGGCTGCCCGCGCTCTTTCCCGCTGCTGTTCCATGGCCTTTTCAAAGCCGTCCCTGTCCACCTGCAGTCCGTTTTCTTCAGCAATATCTTCCGTCAAATCCAGGGGAAACCCGTAAGTATCATAAAGCACAAAGGCCTCCTGGCCGCTGATGGCGCTACGCCCTTCCTGTTTTACTCTCTCAACTATCTCGTTAACAACCTTTATTCCTTCGCTCAAGGTGTCCCGGAATTTTTCTTCTTCCGCCTTAATTATCCTGGCAACCTGCTCCTGCTTGTTTGCGGTCTCCGGGTAGGCATCACCAAGAATCTCAACTACCTTGGGTACAAACCGGTAGAAGAAGGGAAGCTCCATTTCCAGGACCTTGCCGAACCGTACCGCCCGGCGTAAGATCCGCCTGAGTACATAGCCCCTGCCTTCATTGGCAGGCAGCACACCGTCACTGATGAGGAAAGTACACGCCCGGGCATGGTCGGCTATTACCCGGAAGGGAAAACCACGCTCGTCGGGGTAATATTTTTTACCGCTCATTTCTTCCACAGCAGTGATTAAAGGCTTTATCAAATCCGTATCAAAGTTGGAATCTACATCTTGCAAGACTGAAGCTACCCGCTCCAAACCCATACCTGTATCAATGCTGGGCCGGGGCAGGGGAGTCATTTCCCCGCTTTCATCCCGGTTATACTGCATAAATACCAGGTTCCAGATTTCCAGCCACCGGTCACAATCGCATGCTCCCAGAGCGCATTCCGGTCCATCACATTTATATTCCTCACCCCGGTCGATAATTATCTCACTGCAGGGCCCACACGGGCCTGTATCACCCATCGCCCAGAAGTTGTCCTTTTCCCCCAAACGTACAATCCGCTCGTTCGGTATCTCAGTCAGTTCCAACCACAATTCATAGGCCTCATCGTCATCCAAATAAATGGTGGCCCATAGTTTCTCCTTGGGCAGCCCCAGTTCTTTGGTAAGAAACTGCCACGCGAAGGTAATAGCGTCACGTTTAAAGTAATCCCCGAAGGAAAAGTTTCCCATCATTTCAAAAAAAGTATGATGCCGGGCGGTTCTACCCACCGTATCCAGGTCGTTGTGCTTCCCGCCGGCACGGACACATTTTTGCGCCGTGGCAGCCCGCTTGTA
The DNA here is from genome assembly GCA_964529795.1 of uncultured Thermoanaerobacteraceae bacterium. GTDB lineage: Bacteria > Bacillota > JADQBR01 > JADQBR01 > JADQBR01 > CAZGXM01. Next base: position 555 of record CAZGXM010000007.1, on the reverse strand, counting down.
AGGGCGCTTGTCCACACCCAGGAAAACGTCTTTAAACTGAACCATACCGGCATTGGCAAACAGCAAAGTGGGGTCGTCAGCAGGTACCAGTGAAGAACTGGAGACAATGGTATGTCCCTTGCTTTCAAAGTACTTTAAAAATTTCTCTCTCAATTCTTTTCCCGTAATCAAGCAGCATGCACTCCTTTCAAAATAAAAAAACCCGACCCAAATCCAGGGACGAAGACAACTCGCGGTACCACCCTAGTTATTAGTATCGGCCGATACTAATCACTCACGTCGTGTCAGGGCACACCGTTTAACGCACGGCTGCGGGCAGCTTAAACCTGCTTTCACTGCCGGCTCCAGGGTGGCTGCCAACTTCTGCTTCGGGAAAACTTCCAGCCAACGTTTTCCTCTCTGCTCCACAGATGTAGTTGACTCTTCCCTCTCATAGCCTAAATAATCAGTAAAATTTGCATTAATTATACAAAACAGCAGTAGCTTTGTCAATTATTTGCTCAGGACGATACTATCTGACGGAATTTGTTATGCAAGAGCGCATCGCTGCACAAG
>CAZGXM010000006.1:0-71047 GCA_964529795.1 uncultured Thermoanaerobacteraceae bacterium | reverse complement strand
TGGCAGGTATTTTTCTTATCAATGCTGCCGGTAACAGAGTTGAGAGCGGCAATACCCATTGGTTTGGCCCTGGGGATGCCGCTGCCTTTGGCGCTGCTGTTTGGAGTCCTGGGCAATTTGGTCCCTGTAGTTCCCTTGCTGCTACTTCTCGAACCGGCAAGTGATTTTTTATCCCGGTTTAGTTTTTTTAAGACAGTATTAGAACGAATTTTCCGGCGTACCCGGGCCAAAAGTGACAAAGTGGGAAAATACGGTGCCTGGGGGTTATTTTTGTTTGTGGGCATTCCGGCACCGGGAACCGGGGTATGGACGGGAAGTCTGATTGCTTTTTTGCTGGGGGTTGACTTTTGGCGTGCGCTCTGGCCCATTTGTGCCGGTGCCCTGCTGGCTGGGGTGCTGGTAAGTCTGGCCACAGCGGGACTGATAAAACTGTTTGCCGGTGGACTGGGTATGGTGGCAATAGCGGCGATAATCATCCTCTTACTGCTGAATTACCGGCGACGTTAAAAGGGGGCGGCAGCTTGCTTGTTTACGAGTATGCAGGTAATTTGCATGTACATTCGACTTATTCTGACGGGTCCGGTGACATTTCCGAGATAGCCCGGGCTGCGGAAAAAGCAGCCATTGATTTTGTCGGCATCAATGACCATCACTCTCTGGCCGGATTGAAGGACGGAGCGGAGGGTTGGCACGGAAAGGTACTGGTTTTGATCGGGATGGAAAATAACCATAATTACCACCATTATCTTTCCTACGGTGTCAGCCGGGAAGTTCCGGATAACACCAACCACCCCCAGGAAGTTATTGACGCGGTTAACGCCCAGCAAGGCATTGGCTTTATTGCCCACCCTTTTGAAAAGGGAAGCCGGCTGGTGTTCGGCGGCCATGCCTATACCTGGAACGATTGGTCCGTAGAGGGTTTTACCGGCATTTCCATCTGGAACTACAGTTCCCAGTGGCGGGACGGGGCCACGGGTATCATCAAAGCTCTTTACCAGCTCTATCTGGATCCTCACCAGGCCATAACCGGTCCGTGCCCGGAGGCTTTGGCAAAGCTTGACCAAATAGCACAAAAAAGAAGGGTTACCGTTATTGGCGGTTCTGACGCCCACGCGGTAAAAATCAGATATGGTCCTTTTTCCCCCTGCATTTTTCCCTATGAATTTTTGTTTCGTACGGTAAATACTCATGTCCTGTTGCCGGCACCGCTGACCGGGACAGTGGCGGAAGATAAAAAATCCATTTACCGGGCTTTGGCTGAGGGGAACTGTTTTGTGGCTTTTGATTATTATTTACCGTCAAAAGGCTTTCGTTTCCGGGCGGAAAAAGGTGATACTTTACTGGCCATGGGTGAGGAAACTGACTTTTCAACAGGCTGGGTTATCAGGGTGACTTTACCCGGCCAAGGAGAAATGACGTTGATACGTAACGGTGATATTGTCCTGCAAAAAGAAGCTGCGGCAGTGGAGGCGCCTGTGGAAGAGCCGGGAGCTTACCGGGTAGCGGTGAGGCAGCGCCGCCGGTTCAGAAAAGTACCCTGGATATACAGTAATTATTTGTATTTCCGCCAGCCAAGAAAACATTGAGCGGTTTTGGGCATACTAACTCCTGCAAGGGGGTGAGTATATGCTTAACCGGCGGGCAGTAAAGATAAACCGTCGCCAACCCGGCGGAAACAAAATATCTCAAGTGGCCCAAACCAAAAAGGCCAAAATGGAAATGGCACATGCCATCACCACCGACCTGCGCAAGGTAAATCGCCCGGATTTTCATTTTGATGAAAGCGGCGGCTCTGACTACTTTGGTGGTGTGTGAAGCGAAAAGCACAACTTATTTTTCTTTTAATTTGTGAACCTGACAATGAGGTTCATTTTCTTTTTCCCTCTGTTTGGCTTGTTCCTCCGCCCTGTCTGCCACTTCTGTAAGTATTTCCGCTTCGGTTTCATCACGCACTTCAAACATGGTGGGTTTGGGAGTGACGGGGTTTTTTGCCCAAAAATACAGCCCGCCGGCAAAAATTATCGCCAGGATGCCGGCTGTCCACATTATTACCTGCAGTTCCTGGTTCACTGGAAAAACCTCCTTGCATTTTTTCTCAATTACTATTCGGTAATTTTAGGGTTGATCTTTTTCCAAAAAACTATGCCCGGAGAAAATTTTTTTAAATTTTTTTCCAGCCGGAGCAGGAATTTTGTGGGGCAGCGAGAATATATGGTGGTATAAAGTGGTGGAAAGTGGTGCATTTTACCCACAAAGTGGAGTGACGCCTATGTTTATGGGAGAGTATTTTCATACAGTGGACGGCAAAGGGCGTCTGATTATCCCGGCCAAGTTTAGGGAGGGTCTGGGAGAAACCTTTGTGGTTACCAAAGGATTGGACAATTGTTTATTTGTTTATCCCTCACAGGAGTGGAAAGTTCTCGAAGAAAAGTTAAGGGCATTACCCTTTACCAAAAAGGATGCCAGGGCTTTCGTCCGGTTTTTCTTCTCGGGAGCAACCGAATGTGAACTGGACAAACAGGGGCGGATTTTATTACCGGCTAATCTGCGCGGTTATGCAAACTTGGAGAAAGATGTGGTGGTTATCGGTGTCTCTTCCCGGGTGGAGATTTGGAGTAAGGAGACTTGGAAAAAATACAGTACGGAAGCGGAAATGGACTATGAAGACATTGCTGAAAAAATTATTGATTTTGATATTGAACTTTGAATTTCCCAATTTCCACCCCGTGGGACAAAGGAGAAGTGACCCGCAATGGAGTTTTATCACCGGCCGGTAATGCTGGAAGAGTGTTTGGAACTTTTAAATATCAAACCCGACGGGATATATTTTGACTGCACTTTGGGAGGCGGCGGCCACAGTGAAGCCATAGCCGGGCGACTTGGCGACAAAGGCCGGTTGATAGGTTTGGACCAGGATGCCGATGCCCTGGCTGCCGCTGCAGTAAGGCTAAAAAAATTTGCTGGCAGGGTCAAGACAGTTAAAAGTAATTTTGTTAATTTAAGTCAAGTGGCGGCCGAGCTGGATATAACTGCTGTGGACGGTTTTCTCTTTGACCTGGGTATTTCTTCTTACCAGGTGGACCGGGCGGACCGGGGCTTCAGCTACCAACAGGAAGCGGAACTGGATATGCGTATGGATACCCGGCAGAAAACCACGGCCCGGCAGTTGGTCAATCGGTTAAGTGAAGATGAGTTGACCAGAATTATTAAACTCTACGGTGAGGAACGCTGGGCCAGCCGCATTGCCCGGTTTATTGTGGAAACAAGGAGCAGCGAGCCCATTACCACTACCACGCAACTGGTAGACGTGATAAAAAAGGCAATTCCCGCCGGGGCGAGGAAAGCCGGTCCCCATCCCGCCAAACGGACTTTCCAAGCCCTGCGGATTGCAGTTAACCGTGAACTGGAAGTTATTCCTACAGCCTTGAAAAGCGGTATTGAGCTTTTAAAACCCGGCGGGCGAATGGTAGTAATAACCTTTCATTCTCTGGAGGACCGCATCGTCAAGCAGACGTTTAGAGACCTGGCAGAAACTTGTAAATGTCCCCCCGGTCTTCCGGTTTGCGCATGCGGCGCCCAAAAAGAAGTGCGCATTCTCACCTCCAAGCCGTTGCTTCCGTCAAAAGAGGAAGTTGCGACAAATCCCCGGGCGCGCAGCGCCAAGGTGAGAGCGGCAGAGAAGTTATGAGAATGTTCTAAAGCCGAAAGAGGGTGAATAAGCTTGTTATTAGCACCAGAACGGGAATACCGGTACCGGCAACTTGACAATAATTCGCCCATGTCCGGGCCAGAGGCGGTGAGACACGCATATTTTTTGTCCAAGCCGCTGCTGGTAATAATGGTCATGATTGCTTTTCTTTCTGGTTTGTTTATGACGGCAAAGTATGTAGAGTTATCTGTATTGGGGAACGACATAAACCAATTGAAAAAACAAATTGGCGCTTTAAAAAAGGAAAACGAGCATTTACAATTGGAAATTGCGAGGCTCAGTTCACCGGAGCGGGTAGCTGTTATCGCCAGCACCAAATTGGGCATGCGTGAGCCAAATGTACAGCAATTTAGGCTGGTAACACCACTGCCGCAACAACCTGCTGCTTCTGTAAAATTGGCAGATGAGCCCAAGAGCTTGGGTCACGAGAATTCACCCAAGAGTGAAGTAGGGTTTATGCAAATTATTGCCCATATGGTTTCCCGGTGGGTCGGAGGTATTTCACAGGTTGAGGCGTCCCAGCTATAAAGTTGAATAACACTCGCCTCCGGTGTCTAAAAAATTTTCATATCCTGAGGTGAGGTTGGTGATGAGCACAAGGTTGATTATTCGAAAGCGCACAACGCAGCTTTTTATTTTCTTTACCTGTGTTCTTTTTTTATTGGTCATCAGACTGACCTGGGTGCAGTTTGTCCACGGTGACGAATTCCGGCAGAAAGCTTTGGAAGCCCGGCTGCGAGAGGTGCCGGTAGAAGCAAAACGGGGGACCATTTACGACCGGAACGGCAATAAACTTGCTATCAGTATTTCGGCGGATTCTGTTTATGCCCTGCCCCCGGAGGTTAACCGGTCGAAGCGGGCTGAGGAAACCGCGAGAACGCTTGCGGATATTCTTGACATGTCACCGGAAAAGGTTTTCGAAATCATAACCAGAAATCGTTCCTTCATGTGGGTTAAACGGAAGGTTTCCTTTGCACAGGCAGCAAAGATAAAGAAAGCAAACCTGCCGGGAATTAAGATAGTAGAAGAGAGCCAGCGCTTTTACCCCAAAGGGACCTTGGCATCACACCTGCTGGGCTTTGCCGGAGTGGATAACCAGGGGCTGGAAGGTTTGGAGGTAATGTATGATAAAGTGTTAAAAGGAACTCCCGGGCGGATAGTGATTGAGTATGATGCCGGCGGCCGCCAGATTCCCCAGGCCCTGCATCAATATTACCCGCCCGAGGATGGTTTGAGCCTGCAATTGACCATAGACCAAACCATTCAGTATATTGCAGAACGGGAATTGGATGCCCTGGTGTCCGGTCCCACCAATCCCAAAAGTGCTACTATCATTGTTATGGAGCCAAAAACCGGGCATATTTTGGCCCTGGCCAGCAGGCCCAATTATGACCCGAATAAATTCCGCGAGTATCCTCCGCAGACCTGGCGTAATATAGCTGTTTCCAACGCCTATGAACCGGGTTCCACGTTTAAAATTGTTACTGCGTCCACTGCGCTGGAAGAAGGTGTGGTGAAACCTGACGACCGGTTTTATGACCCGGGTTACGTGAAGGTGGGTTCGGAAAGGATCAAGTGCTGGCGTTATTACCGGCCCCACGGCAGTCAGAGCTTTACTGAGGGTGTGCAGAATTCCTGCAACCCGGTTTTTGTGGAAGTGGGTTTGCGGGTGGAGGAGAAGGAAACAGGATTATTTTACCAGTATATCAAGGGTTTTGGTTTTGGTCAGCAGACGGGAATTGATTTGCCCGGTGAAGCCAAAGGAATAATGATCCCCAAGGATAAATTAAAAAAGATTAATATTGCCACCATTTCCATCGGGCAAGCAATTGCAGTGACACCCATCCAGCTGATAACTGCGGCATCCGCCGTTGCCAACGGCGGGAAGCTGATGCGACCTCAACTGGTGCAGGCAATATTGGACAAGGACGGTAATGTGGTTAAGAAAATTGAGCCGGAAAAGGTGCGGACGGTAATTTCTGAAGAGACGGCCCGGAAACTGGCCCTGATACTGGAAAGTGTGGTCAGTGAAGGGACAGGGAAAAATGCCTTCATAGAAGGCTACCGGGTGGCGGGAAAAACCGGAACTGCCCAGAAAGCCGGTGCCGGCGGTTATCAACAGGGTAAATACGTGGCATCATTTCTCGGGTTTGCGCCGGCGAATGACCCGCAGTTGGCCATACTGGTGCTGGTGGATGAACCTCAGGGTTACCCGTATTACGGCGGCACAGTGGCCGCACCCATCTTTAAACGGGTGATGGAGGACAGCCTGCGCTATTTGGGGGTACCCCGGCAGTTTTCCCGAAAGGAGGAAGAAAAGAAAGAGAAAACCGGGGATAAGAAGGAAGTGCTGGTGCCCGATGTAACTTCACTGCCGGTGGAACAAGCTGCCATTGCCATCAAGGCGGCCGGTCTTGTACCGAAAATTTCCGGCGAAGGTGGGACTGTGATAGGACAGGTACCCGTGGCGCAGACCAGAGTGGCTGCAGGCAGTCAGGTGCTGCTCAAATTAGGCGGCGGCGCTCCCCGTGATTCGGAGGTAATTGTGCCGGATATTACCGGCAAACGGATACTCCGGGCGGCACGGCTGCTGGAGGCAATGGGCCTGGTGTTAAAACCCCAGGGGTCCGGAGCTGCCGTGGAGCAGCGACCTGTACCGGGAACCCGGGTAAGGCCCGGTACTGCAGTTTATGTTATCTTTAAAGAACCCCCGGCTCAGCCTGCCATGGGACCATAACTGAATATATTTTCCAACACAGGAAACAATATGAAGATAGCGGCTTGGAGGGGATGGTATGCGGCTGGTTGACCTGGTTGAAGGATTGGAAGCAAGTATTTTTGGAGAAAAGAATGTAAGTATCCGGGGAGTTGCCTACGATTCCCGGCAGGTTAAACCGGGATTCGTATTTGTGGCAATTACCGGTTTTAAAATGGACGGGCATGACTTTATTGAACAGGCAGTTCAAAATGGTGCGGTTGCCGTGGTGGTCGGCAAAAATGGCAAACGCGATGACGTAACGGTTGTGCAGGTAACAGACAGCCGCAGGGCCCTGGCGGTTTTAAGCGCCAATTTTTATCAACACCCTTCGCGGCAGTTGAAAGTGTACGCTGTTACCGGTACTAACGGTAAAACCACCACCTGTCACTTGCTCAGGGAAATATTTCGGAAACAAGGCTGTACGGCGGGGGTATTGGGCACTATCGGCAACTGGTTGGGCGATAAAAAATTGGCAGCAGTCCGGACCACACCGGAATCTTTGGAAATTCAGGGCATTTTTCGCAGAATGGTGGATGAAGGGGTTACTCATGCGGTTATGGAGGTATCATCCCATGCGCTGGAACTGCACCGCGTTGACCAGATTGACTTTCGCGGGGCTATTTTTACCAACCTCAGTCAGGATCACCTGGACTTTCACCCGGACTTACAGTCTTACCTCCATGCCAAAGGGAAACTGTTTGCGCGGCTGGCCGGCGATGCCCACGGGGTGGTAAACATGGACGACGTCAATAGTTTCCCTTACCTGCAAAAGGTGTCACCGGTGCCGCTGATCACTTACGGGCGGCATCCGGATGCAGCAGTGAGGGCGGTCAATATCCATCTCGGTTCCGACGGTGTCAAGTTTGATATTGCCTACAAGGACACCGTATTTTCCGTAAACCTGGAAACTCCCGGGCTGTTTACCGTCTATAATGCCACCGCAGCGGCAGCGGTGGCATTGGCGGAAGGAATTGCCCCCGCTGTTATCAGTAGCGCACTGAAAACCGTCAAAGGTGTGGCCGGGCGTTTTCAACGGGTGGATTGCGGCCAGGATTTTACGGTGATAGTGGATTACGCGCATACGCCGGACAGTTTGGAAAATATTTTGACTGCAGCCAGGGAGTTTGTTAGCGGGCGGTTGATTACGGTGTTTGGCTGCGGGGGTGACCGGGACCGTGGCAAACGTCCTTTAATGGGGGAGGTAGCGGCAAAAATCAGTGATTATACCGTGGTTACCTCTGATAACCCTCGTAGTGAGGAACCCGGGGATATCATTGAGGATATCCTGCCCGGTGTCAAAAAACACACCCGGGAATATACGGTTATCGTAGACCGGCGGGATGCCATTGCCTACGCTTTGTCCGTGGCGGCAAAAGGAGATATGGTGATTATCGCCGGCAAAGGACACGAGACTTACCAGGAAGTCAAGGGAAAGACGTACCCTTTTGATGACCGGGAAGTTGCAAAAGAGATTTTACGGGGGCGGCATGGATGTTAAATACACTTTTTACCGTGGCCAGGGAGCTGGGGGGGCGGTTGGAAGGAGACGGCGCCAACCGGATAGCAGGATTTTCCATAGACACCCGTGCCTTGAAACAGGGTGAATTATTCTTTGCCCTGAAAGGTGAACGGGACGGGCACGAATTTTTGGTCCAGGCTTATGAAAAAGGGGCCAGCGGCGCCGTGGTAAGTGCATTCCGCAGTGACATACCGCTGCCCCAGATAATTGTGGCGGATACGCTCCAGTCTTTGCAGCTGCTGGCAAAAAAACAACTGGAAAAATTGGCGATCCCTGTGGTGGCAGTAACGGGCAGCAATGGTAAGACCACCACCAAGGATATGATTGCCGCAATACTCAGTACCAAGTATCGCACCTTGAAAACCGAAGGGAACTTTAACAATGAAATAGGCCTTCCCCTGACGCTGCTGCAGTTAAATCCCGACCACCAAGCGGTGGTGGTGGAGATGGCCATGCGGGGCAGAAACCAAATCAGAGCACTGACAAAGATTGCCCGGCCTGATATCGGTGTTATTACCAATATCGCTGCCACCCACCTGGAACTACTGGGTTCCATGGCAAATATCGCTGCGGCCAAAGGTGAATTGCTGACCGGTCTTTCCGCGGATGGTACGGCAGTATTGAATGGTGACGATTCCTGGTGCCGGGCATTGGGGAAACAATTTAAAGGAAAGGTAATCTATTTTGGTCTGGATGAAGGTAATGAAATTCGGGCAGTGAATATAGAACGGAGAGGCTGGCAGATGTATTTTTTTGTTCCCGCTTTGGGAGGTCAGGAATTCCAATTGCCCCTGCCGGGATTGCATAATGTCCGCAATGCACTGGCAGCACTGGCTGTGGGTAGTTTATTGGCAGTTCCCGGGCAGTTACTGGTAAACGGGTTGAAAAACCTTTCCCTTTCCTCCATGCGGCTGGAAATGGTTCGAGGCGTGAAAGGGACTAAAATAATAAATGATGCTTACAACGCCAATCCTTCCTCAACCATAGCATCCTTAAAAATTTTAAAGGAGGTTGCCGCCGGGCGCAGCCTGGCGGTACTGGGCGATATGTTTGAACTGGGAGATTATGCCGTAAACGGTCATAAAGAAGTAGGCCGCCAGGCGGTGGAATTAGGTTTGGACTATTTAGTTACTGTGGGCGATTTGGCTGGTATAATAGGTGAGGAAGCACTGCGACAGGGAATGGCTAAAGAGAAGGTGAGTCATTTTCAGGATACGGAGCAGGCGCTCCGGGCGGTGAAGGCTATTTTGCGGCAGGGGGATACGGTGCTGGTTAAAGGGTCACGCGGTATGAAAATGGAAGTCATTGTACTGGGACTGATGCAGGCAGGGGATTAAGCATGAATAACTTTCTTTGGCCTATAGCGTTATCTTTTTTCATTACGGTATTGTCCGGGCCGGTGCTGATACCGTTTTTTCGAAAACTAAAATTTGGACAACATGTTCGCCGGGACGGCCCCAGTGCTCATTTTCGCAAAGCGGGAACACCCACCACGGGCGGGGTAATGTTTCTGGCAGGGATTGTCATTGCCGTTTTACTGAGCACAAAAGTCACTGCGGAAATTGCAGTGGCGCTGGTGGTAACCCTGGGCCATGGTGCCATTGGTTTTGCCGACGATTTTATAAAAATTGCCAGGGGTCGTTCCTTGGGCTTGCGGGCCAGGGACAAACTGCTGGCACAGCTTTTATTGGGTCTGTTTTTGGCATACATGGCTTCCGGGTATTTGAGCCGTGGCACCTATGTTACCGTCCCCCTGGCACACGTTTCCCGGGAACTGGGCTTTTGGTATTACCCCTTTGCCCTGCTGGTATTAATGGGTACTACCAATGCCGTTAATTTAACTGACGGTTTGGATGGTTTGGCTGCCGGGTCAATGGTGTTCAGCAGTTTGGCATACGCACTGATTGCCCTGACAACAGACAATACGGACCTATTGGTGTTTGCACTGGCTGTTGCCGGGGGTTGCGGCGGCTTTTTGGTATTTAACAGGTATCCCGCCAAGATTTTTATGGGGGATACGGGTTCATTGGCTTTGGGAGCGGCACTGGCTGCCATGGCGATACTGACAAAAACGGAGTTAATTTTACCCCTGGTGGGCGGGCTGTTTGTCATTGAGGCTTTATCTGTAATCATTCAGGTAATTTCCTTCAGATTGACCGGTAAAAGGGTATTCCGGATGAGTCCTTTACACCATCATTTTGAACTTCTGGGCTGGTCGGAACAGAGGGTGGTGAGCACCTTCTGGGTACTGTCCTTTTTGTCCGCATTACTGGGAATTGGCGCATTACATAATTTTGTCTAAGCTTAATTAAGAGAGGTGTAACTTGTGGATGTGGCAGGTGTCAGGGTACTGGTGGTGGGCATGGCACGCAGCGGCATGGCTGCGGCTTTAACGTTGGCGGGACAAGGTGCAATAGTTACCGCTTGTGATATCAAGGATGCGAAAGCTTTGCCCGGGGTGACGGAAAAATTAAAAAATGCAGGTGTTGACGTGATAACGGGCGGTTACCCCCCTGTGACAGGGCAATTTGACCTGGTTATTGCCAGTCCCGGAGTGCCGGCGACAGAGCAGCCCTTTATAGAGGCGGTGCAATCCGGGATTCCTGTTTGGAGCGAGTTGGAACTTGCTCACCGCTTTACCCGCGGTGAAGTGGTGGCTGTCACCGGGACCAACGGCAAAACCACCACTACTGCCCTGATGGGAGAAATGTTTGCTCGTGCCGGGGTGCCGGTGGTAGTCGCGGGAAATATCGGCACACCGCTGATTGGCGAAGTAAAAAATACTACTGACTGTCACGTAACGGTCTTGGAGGTCAGCAGTTTTCAACTGGAATGGGTGGAAAAATTCCACCCCCGGGTGGCTGTGATTTTGAACATCACCCCGGATCACCTGGACCGGCACGGCAGTATGGAAAACTATGCTGCGGCCAAGGCAAAAATATTTCAGGCACAATCGGCAGTAGACTACACGGTGTTGAACTATGATGACCCCGGGGTGAGGAACCTGGCAGCGAAAACACCGGCACAGGTGATATTTTTCAGCAGCAGGCATATTTTAGAAACAGGGGTTTTCGTGGTGGACGGTACAATTACTGTCAGGCAGGAAGAAGAACTGCCCGTCATTGCCGTGGAAGACGTAGCCATTAAGGGCGCGCACAATATTGAAAATGCCCTGGCTGCCGTTGCCGCAGGCTGGGCAATGGGATTAACCCCGGAAAGAATGAAAGAGACATTGGCCTTATTCCCCGGAGTGGAACACCGGTTGGAATTTGTCCGTGAGCTTGATGGGGTCAGGTATATCAATGATTCCAAGGGGACCAACCCGGATGCCTCTGTCAAGGCCCTGGAAGCATATCCCAACCCCGTTGTTTTGATTGCCGGGGGGAAAAACAAAGGCAGTGATTTTACCCGGTTTGCCCGGGCAGTCAAGGAAAAGGCGAAAGTGATAATCCTGCTGGGCGAAGCAGCAGAAGATATACATGCAGCCCTGGCAAGTGAAGGTTACCAGGCAGTGCGCAGGGTGGACAGTTACCGGCAGGCGGTGCCTTTGGCACAAAAGCTTGCTCAACCGGGAGATATTGTGCTGCTGTCTCCGGCCTGTGCCAGTTGGGATATGTTTAACAGTTATGAGGAACGGGGTGCGTTATTTAAAAAGCTGGTCAATAACTTGAGGGGGTAGCGTTGTTGCCTGGTAAAAGAAAATCACCGGATTTTTTAATATTCTTTATCACCATCCTCCTGCTTAGCGTGGGCATTATCATGGTTTTCAGCGCCAGCGCCTATTCATCATACCTCAGCTACGGTGATGCCTATTACTATCTGAAAAAACAGCTTCTTTGGGCATTATTCGGTTTGGTGGCCATGGTAATTACCATGAACATTGATTACAGGCGGGTCAAACGTTACGTGGGAATTATTTTTATCATTTCCCTGGTACTGCTGCTGCTGGTATTATTTGTGGGAGTAATCAAGAAGGGTTCCAGCCGCTGGCTGGGATTGGGTCTGATCGGCTTTCAGCCTTCCGAGGTAATGAAACTGGCTGTAGTGATGTTTATGGCTAAAAGCCTTTCCACATACGGCGGACGAATTACCAGTTTTGCCAAAGGTCTCCTGCCGCATTTGGGTATCCTGGGATTGGCTTGCGGTTTGATTTTGGCACAACCCGACCTGGGGACGGCGGTGGCAATTGCCGGTACCACATACTTATTACTGCTGATTGCCGGGGCAAAATACACCCATATGGGTCTGCTCGGCGCTTTGGGTATTGGTTTGGTCTTGCTGGCCATTTACCTGGAACCCTACCGGATGGAACGTTTTGTGGCATTTCTGGACCCCTGGAAAAGTCCCAGCGACTCGGGCTGGCAGACAATTCAGTCGCTACTGGCCTTGGGTTCCGGCGGTTTTTTTGGTGTGGGTCTGGGCCGCAGTAAGCAAAAACTTTTTTACCTGCCGGAAAGGCATACCGATTTTATCTATGCCATTCTTGGTGAGGAATTGGGATTTATCGGTGCCTTTATTGTGTTGCTGTTGTTTTTTATCTTTATCTGGCGGGGTTTCCGGGTGGCGGTGACAGTAAAGGACAGTTACGGCAGTCTGCTGGCCGCGGGAATAACCTTGATGGTGGCCCTGCAGGCAATCATCAATATCGGCGTGGTCACCGGCTCACTGCCGGTTACGGGTATAACCCTGCCCTTTATCAGCTACGGGGGTTCCTCTCTCATGTTAAGTTTGGTGGGAGTGGGAATGCTGCTGAATATTTCCCGGTATACATAGGATGTTTCGGGGCTTTTCTGGTGGACAAGTAAGTTGTGAAGGTGATTTAATGCGGGTTTTATTTTCCGGTGGTGGGACAGGCGGTCATATTTATCCGGCGTTGGCCATTATCCGCGGTTTAAAGGATGCTGTGCCAGGGGTGGAAGTACTCTATGTGGGGACCAACCAGGGATTGGAGGCAAGACTGGTGCCCGGGGAGGGGCTGGCCTTTCAAACCATTAATGTATCCGGCATGAAGCGGAAACTATCTTTGGAAACTGTCCTTTGGGCCGGGCGAACGGGACAAGCGGTCATGCAGGCAGTAAAGATTTTAAGACACTTTAAACCGGCAGTGGTGGTGGGAACCGGGGGGTATGTCTGTGGGCCGGTAATACTTGCGGCGGCCATGTTGCGTATTCCCGCGATACTGCATGAACAAAATGCATTACCCGGCAAGACTAACCGCTGGTTAGCTCCTTTTGTAGACAGGATTTTGGTAACATTTCCAGAATCAGCACAATATTTTGGGAAGCACGGGAAACGGGTAATCTTTACCGGACTGCCGGTAAGACAGGAGATTTTAAATATGTCAAGAGCGAAAGGGGCTGATATCCTGGGTATATCCGCCGGCAAGCTTACGTTAATGGTGGTAGGCGGCAGCCAGGGGGCAAAAAGCATTAATGAGGCGATAATCGGCCTTCTGGCTACGGTCAAATCCAGGCCGGACCTGCAGCTGGTTTGGGTTACTGGGACAAGCCAGTGTGAATGGGTGATGGAACAGCTAAAAAGGCGCGGAATAAATCCCGAGTTGTTGGGCAATATTACCATTAGACCCTATTTGCACCAAGTAGCTGCAGCATTGGCTGTTGCAGACCTGGTAATTTCCCGGGCGGGGGCAACTTTTCTTGCGGAAACTACTGCCCGGGGGATTGCCTCCATTCTCATTCCGTACCCCCACGCAACAGATAACCACCAGGAATACAATGCAAAAAACTTAGTGAAAAAAGGTGCGGCGATAATGGTACATGATGACGAACTTTCTACCGGCATATTGACGGAGAAAGTTCAGGAATTGCTGGATAATCCCGAGAAGCTGAAAGAAATGTCGCGGGCAGCAAAGAAAGCGGGTAAACCCGAGGCGCTGGCAAGTATTATCAAAGAGATCACTGTTTACATTTAACCGGAGAGTCACACCCCGGTGCAAAATGCATATTATATGGGTGTATCGAAAGCGACGCCCCTTTGTAAAGCGAGGTGGCAGGATTGACAGCGAAATTTGGTTTGACACATTTTGTGGGTATTGGCGGAGCAGGAATGAGTGCCATTGCCACTATAATGCTGCAACAGGGATACCCGGTTTCCGGTTCGGACTTGAACTATACTCCCGTTGTTTCCCGTTTGCGGGAACTGGGTGCTCTCATATCAATTGGTCATCGTGAAGAGAATTTACCTGCCGACGTTTCTTTGGTTGTTGTTTCCACGGCTATCCCCCGGGATAACCCGGAAGTGGTAGAGGCCAAGAAACGTAATATTCCGGTGATACATCGAGCGGATATGCTGAGCAAACTGATGAAAAGACAAAAAGGAATTGCGGTTTCCGGTGCCCATGGCAAAACCACTACCACCGCCATGATCGGGTTGACATTGTTGGAAAATGGCCGGGATCCTACGATTATTGTGGGCGGGTATTTGCCGGTGTTCGGCAGTCACGCAAAACTGGGCAAAGGAGATTATTTGGTGGCTGAGGCGGATGAAAGCGACGGTTCCTTTTTAAAACTCCATCCGCATATTGCGGTTGTTACCAATGTGGAAGATGACCATATGGATTATTACGGCTCACTGGAAAAGATAAAAGCGGCATTTTTGCAGTTTATTAATCAGGTGTCGCCGGGCGGTTTTGCCGTTTTCTGTACTGATGATACCTTTTTAAGCGGAATTCATAAAGATTTAGAGGTTCCCGTGGTTACCTACGGTATTGATAGCAATGCGGACTTTACCGCCCGTAATCTAACACTGAATAACGGAATTACGGCGGATATCTGGCACGGTGATACCTGCCTGGGAAGATTAAGTTTATCGGTACCGGGTAAACATAATCTGTTAAATGCGCTGGCGTGTACGGCTGTCAGTTACAGTTTGGGCCTTTCCTTTGAACAGATTGCCGGCGCACTCCGCCAATTCCAAGGAGTTGGCCGTCGTTTTCAAACCGTGGGTCGCGGGGCAGGACTTCGGGTTGTAGATGATTATGCTCATCATCCCACGGAGATTAAAGCTACCATAAAAGCTGCCGGGGAAACGGGCGCCCGGCGAATAATAGTGGTTTTCCAACCGCACCGGTATACTCGTACCCGGCACTTGTACAGGGAGTTTGGCAAAGCTTTCGGGGGTGCCGACCTGGTAATTTTGGACGAAATTTATGGTGCCGGTGAAAAACCTATTGCCGGTGTGACCAGTGATTTAATTTACCGGGAGTTGGTTAAAAGACAGGAAGCACACCTGATTGCCGGAAAGAGTGCAATTGTATCTTTTTTGGAAAAGTGTGTTCAACCCGGGGATTTGGTGTTAACCTTGGGTGCCGGCGATATTTGGAAGGTGGCGGAGGAATTGGTCCGGCGCCTTGAGCTTAACGGGGGAGTAAAATGATTTACGATTATGGTCAGTTAAAACATAAGCTTTCCGGGAAGTGTCAGGAGAACGAACCCCTGGCTGCCTACACAACTTGGAGGGTGGGAGGTCCTGCTGACTTATTTGTGGAAGCAGTCGATGAAGATGATATACTGCACTGCCTTGACTTTGCCCGGCGTTACAACCTGCCGCTGGCGGTGATAGGTAACGGGTCCAACATTTTGGTTTTGGACGGTGGTGTTCGCGGGTTGGTACTGCATCTCGGGGGGAAATTCCGCAATATTGTTGTTGCGGGTACGGAAATTACTGCCGGCGCGGCGGTAAGCCTGCCGCGTTTAAGCGGGGAAGCGGCAAAGCACCATCTTACCGGGCTGGAGTTTGCTGTGGGTATTCCTGCCAGTCTCGGGGGCGCCGTGGTTATGAATGCCGGTATCCCTGGCAGTTCACTGTCCGATGTGATCAGCACAGTACAGGTTGTGGACCGGCAGGGGCGCGTGAAATGCCTCTCCAGGGAAGAACTGGATTTTAATTATCGCCGCTCCAATTTAGACCCCGGTAGGGAAATAGTACTTTGGGCAACCCTCGTTCTTCAGCGCGGAAATGCTGCTGAGGTCCGTCGAATTATGGAGGAACAGGCACAAAGGCGCCGGACCGGCCAGCCAATCAACTATCTCAATGCCGGTAGTGTTTTCAAAAACCCGCCGGGGTACGCGGCGGGTTACCTTGTCGAAAAAGCAGGCTTAAAGGGCGCGAACTGCGGCGGGGCATGGGTTTCAAACAAACATGCCAACTTTATCGTCAATGACGGCAGTGCCACAGCAAAAGATATCTTATCCTTAATTAAAACTATTCAAAAGGAGGTAGAAAAGAGGTTTAACATTCAGTTGGAACCGGAAATCCACATTATCGGCGAGGAGAATTGACCCAACGGAGGTGGAGTGACGTGGAAAAGTTGATTGTCATGGGGGGAGCAAAACTTCAGGGAAACGTCACCGTCAGTGGTTCCAAAAATGCTATTTTACCTATTATGGCTGCAGCTCTGCTCTGCGACGGAGTAACGGTTATTCACGGAGTAGCGCGGTTGAAAGACGTACTGGTGATGCAGCAGGTGCTGGATTTTTTGGGTGTCAGGACTAAACTGGAAGGTTCCACCTTGGTTATCGACACAAAAGGTATCATACCGCAAAAAATAACCGAAGTATTGATGCGTAAACTGCGTGCTTCCAACCTGGTTATGGGACCGCTTTCAGCACGTTTTGGTGAAGTACAGGCGGCATATCCCGGTGGTTGTGCCATCGGGTCAAGACCAATGGACCTGCATATCAAGGGGTTCCAAGCACTGGGCATGAAGGTTTCGGAAAAGTTTGGTTATATTGAGGCCAAAGCGGGTAAATTGACGGGGGCGGACATTCATCTGGATATTCCCAGTGTCGGCGCCACGGAAAACTTGATGATGGCGGCAAGCTTGATCCCCGGGGAGACAATTCTTCATAATGCTGCCAGAGAACCGGAAATAGTAGACCTGCAAAATTTTTTAAATTTGATGGGGGCGAGAGTTGCCGGAGCGGGGATGGACACCATCCGCATTTGCGGGGTGCCGAAGCTATACCCTGTGGAACACCAGGTGATACCTGATAGGATTGAAGCCGGCACCCATATGGTAGCTGCAGCTATTACCGGCGGGAAAGTTGTCATCGAAAATGTTATTCCGGAACATTTGGAGCCGGTAAGCGCCAAATTAAGGGAGGCCGGCGTGGAAATAGCGGAAAGAGGCGACAGTATAGAAATAACTGCCAGGCAGCGACCCGGTCCCGTTGATATTAAAACCCTCCCCTACCCCGGATTTCCCACGGATATGCAGCCGCAAATGATGGCGTTGATGAGCATTGCCGGGGGGACCAGTATTGTATCCGAGAGCATATTTGAAAACCGCTTTAAACATGTGGATGAATTACGGCGCATGGGTGTGCATATTAAAGTTGAAGGCAAACTGGCAATCATCAAAGGGGTACCGCGGTTAAGCGGCGCTCTGGTGGAAGCGCCGGATTTGAGAGCCGGTGCGGCTCTGGTGCTGGCGGGTCTGGTGGCGAATGATATTACCGTTGTGGAAAATGTGCATCATATAGACCGGGGATATGAAAACCTGGAGCAAAAGTACGCGCAGCTGGGAGCGCGAATAGTGCGTGTACACAATGGGTTTCGCAGCTAAAAGGGGGCTGCTTTTTTTAATGTTTGTTTGGACAGGTCTATCCGGCGCTGGTATAATTAAGAAGCGGAGGGGTAAACATGTCCGGAACCGTTGCCAGAAAAAGATTAATTAAAAATACAAAACGGTCAATGCTGCTCCAAGCAATATTCTTTTTCATGTTATTACTGGTGGCAGTTTATTTTTTTCTCAACTCTTCCTTCTTTGCCATTGAAAAAATCAGTGTTATAGGTCTTAAAGAATTGGAACCGCAAACAGTGTTGGATTTGGCCGGAATAAACAGGGGTGCAAATTCCTTCAAGCTTGATATCCGGCAAATTGAAAATAATATTGAATTGAGCGCTATGGTTGCCAGGGCTGAGGTGAAAGTAAAACTTCCGGACAGTCTTATTATTTTCGTCGAGGAGAGAAAACCTGCGGCGCTGGTCAGTTCCCGGGACGGTTTTATTCTTTTGGATAATCAGGGCTATTATATCCGCCTGGTGGAAAAAATCAGTGAGTACTCTTTACCCTTGATTGAGGGTGTGGATATTCCCGCTTCACTGGCCCCCGGTGAGAAAGTATCAGACCCGGGGGTGAAAGAGGCCTTGGGAGTAGTTGCAAACCTGTCTCCGGACGAAAAAATGATGTTTTCCGAAATCTCTATACGACCTGATAAAAGTATAGAAATGTTTACATCTGAAGGAATAAAAGTGGTGGTTGGTGAGAGTAATGATATCGCACGGAAAATTAAATGGTTTCAGAAAATATACCAGCAAGCCCGGCAGGACGGAAAAACCATCAAATACGTGGATGTCAGTTTTAAGGGTAATCCGGTGGTAAAGTACGGGGAATAGTTTTTTCCCTCCGGCACAGGTTTATTTAACAAAATTGGTGAAAATCTGCCGAAAAAACCGTAAAAAAAGCATTTTAAAAAAAAGGGAATTAGTTGAGCCTTGTTGAATTCACTTCAAGTGTAAGAATTATCCACTGGAGAACCCAGCTTGCCCCGACTGGAGGTGCGATATTTGGCTCGGGAAAATGTGGTAGTGGGTCTGGATATTGGGACATCCAGCGTGGTTGTAACAATAGCTGAAGTTGATGAATACGGTAAATTGAATTTGGTCGGCATGGGGCAAACCCCGTCTACAGGTTTGAGAAAAGGAATTATCGTGGACATTGACAGTACCGTTCGAGATATAAGAAAAGCGGTGGAAATCGCTGAACGTATGAGCGGCGTACATATTTCCGGCGTCTGCGTCGGTATCGGCGGCCATCATATTCGCTCTTTAAACAGCAGGGGTGTTATCGCTATCTCCAATCCCGAAAAAGAAGTGACCGTTGAAGATGTCCAGCGGGTGCTGCAGGCGGCCAAAGTGGTTACACTTCCTTCCGGCCAGCGTATTATTCACTGTTTGGCCCGGGAATATATCGTGGATGGTAACGACGGTATCGTTGACCCCGTAGGCATGTCCGGGGAACGGCTGGAAGTGGAAACGCAAATTGTGACCGGAACAGCCAGCGCCATTCAAAATACGGTTAAAAGTGTAGCGCTGGCCGGTTTGGAAGCAGTACAGTTGGTGCTCAATCCGTTGGCGTCTGCCTACGCCGTCTTACAGCCGGCGGAAAAGGATTTGGGCTGCGTGGTGGTGGATATCGGTGGCGGCACCACGGAAATGGCGATTTTTGACCGGGGAAGTCTGTGGTGGACCGGCATTATCCCCATCGGCGGCGATCACGTGACCAGTGATCTGGCGGTGGGATTGCGGGCACCCATAGATGTTGCCGAAAAAATAAAGATAGAGTACGGGTGCGTTTTAACCCCGTTAATGCCTGATGATGACTATATTCCCGTAGCCAGTGTGGGCAGTCAGGAAACGCGTCAGGTATCAAAAAAATTTTTAGCTTCCATTATTGAGCCGAGGATTACAGAAATATTGATGATGGTCGGGGAAAGACTCAACCGTTCAGGCTATCAGGGAATGCTTCCCGGTGGTGTCATTATTACCGGCGGTATGGCAGGTTTGGATGGCTTAGTCCAGCTGGCCACCGAGCAGTTGGACTTACCGGTACGTATTGGCCAACCTCGCGGGGTTGGCGGCTTATCCGATATGGCCAGTAACTCAGCGTGTGCCACTGCTATTGGATTAGTGAAATATGGTGCGCACCAGTTGGCACACCTGGATGCCGCTGCCGGGAATGAAATTTCCCTGGGCAGATTATGGGGCAAGGTGTCCACCTGGTTCAAAGAATTTTTTGGATTTTAGAGCGACTGAGAAGGAGGTTCTGCCATGCTTGAATTTGAAGAGGTCGAAAATACTCAACTGGCAAAAATCAAAGTAATCGGTGTTGGAGGTGGCGGCAACAATGCGGTGAACCGTATGATTACGGCCGGTTTGCAGGGAGTGGAGTTCATCAGTATCAATACTGATTTTCAAGCCCTGAAGCTCTCCAAAGCTGAGAATAAGCTGCAAATAGGCGCCAAACTGACAAAAGGTTTAGGTGCCGGCGCGGACCCTGAAATAGGCAAAAAAGCCGCGGAAGAAAGCAAGGAGGATATCATCAAAAGTGTTGAAGGCGCCGATATGGTCTTTGTCACTGCGGGCATGGGTGGCGGAACCGGCACGGGGGCGGCACCGATAGTTGCCGAAGTGGCACGCCAGAGAGGCGCGCTGACGGTAGGCGTGGTTACCCGACCTTTCACCTTTGAAGGTCGTAAACGGCAAAAACAAGCTGATACCGGTATTGAAGAATTACGCGCACAGGTGGATACTTTAATCACCATTCCCAATGACAAGCTGCTGCAGGTGGTGGACAAAAAGACTTCCATCAGTGAGGCGTTTCGGATTGCCGATGATGTTTTGCGCCAGGGTGTCCAGGGTATTTCAGATTTGATTGCCGTACCGGGTTTGATCAACTTGGATTTTGCCGATGTAAGAACCATTATGGTGGATACAGGCTCGGCATTGATGGGCATTGGCCGCGCTACGGGGGATAAGCGGGCAACGGAAGCGGCCAAGATGGCCATTTCCAGTCCCTTGTTGGAAACTTCCATTGAAGGCGCCAAAGGGGTGCTGTTGAATATCACCGGCGGCAGCAACCTGGGGCTTTTTGAGGTCAATGAAGCGGCGGAAATCATCGCCGGTGCCGCGGATCCCGAAGCCAATATTATCTTTGGTGCAGTTATTGATGAGGCGTTGGATGATGAGATTTGCATTACCGTAATTGCTACCGGTTTTAAGCATAAACCGGGCGCAGACGACCAGTCGGAGGAACTGGTCACGGTGAGACCGTTTAGTGACGATGATCTGGAAATACCGGCATTTTTGCGGCGTAGGTAATTTTTGCATAATTGATACCGTGACAAGAATATAGTATAATATAGATAAGATATACCAAATAATTTTATCACAGTGTCCTGAGGCTGAAGTCCGGAGGCCAAGCATTTTGCTTGGTCTCTTTTTTGATTTTAGTAAGGGTGAGCCGATCTGCTTCCAAGGAGGGAATTTTATGATGTGGCTGTTTGGTACCGGTTTGGCGTTGGTATTGATTTTCAGCATCAGTGTTGCGTTGTACCTGGTCAACTATGCATTTCCCTTAAAAGGTGTCGTTATAAGGACTGTTTTATTTTTCCTCATCAGCACCATAACCTTTGGCCTGGTTTTTTCCCTGGTCATCTTTATGGTCTGGCCGCCGCACATCTGGGACTTGATTGCTTTTTAAAAACTAAAATTTTTTTCCGCACCCACCGGATTAGGTGGGTATTTTTTATTGCCGGTACAGAAAATGACAGGTTTTTGGCGGCCTGAGCAATATAATTATAAATGAACTAACTTGTCATCAAGGATGAGGTTGTATCATATAATTTTTAAGAGGCGCTGGGACAATACAACCTTTGGGGGGGAAACCGGTGGTCCGGGATGATATTGTTTATCTGGATATTGTCTTTCTCGTTAATTTTGTGATGGATTATGTCATACTGTGGACTACGGGGAGATTTGCCCAGGCAAGGTCTGTTCCCGTAAGACTCCTGGCAGGTGCCGCTATTGGGGCGGCATTTTCCCTGCTGATTTTTTACCTGCTGTATATGATTCCTGGTTACCTGGATACGCTGAGATTGTTTTTGCTGAAGGTGCTGGTTTCCGTAATCATGGTCGTGGTTGTCTTTCCCCGGGAAAGTTTTAAAAGATTCTTTAACATCATCATGCATTTATATTTGGTTGCTTTTGCCATGGGTGGGGCGATGCTGGGTTCCATTTACCTGTTCCAGAACAACCAGGCTGCGTACAGCACCATGAACGGATTGATTATCTTTTTAATTAACGTACGCTACACGTGGTTGGTTGCTGCGTTGGCGGTGGCCGTGATGGTAGGCAAGTGGGGCAGGACTTTCTTGCGCAGAAACATCCTGCGTTCCATGCTGTGCGTTCCGGTGGTGGTCAGGTTTGGTGAGCGCCGTCTGGCGTTAAATGCACTGGTGGATACGGGAAACAGCCTCCGGGACCCGCTGACCCAGAAACCGGTGATGATAGCCGAATACGGCGCTTTAAAGGACTTATTGCCGGAAAACCTCAGGCCGGCTTTTGAAAAAGACCACAATAACCTGGAAGAAATCATCAAGGGTTTGGAAAAGGATGCCAGTTGGGGTTTCCGGGTGAGGTTGATTCCCTTCTCCTCTCTGGGCCAGAACAAAGGGATGCTGTTGGGGCTGCGCCCCGATGACGTGGTGGTGGTTACTGAGGACAGAATTATCAAGATCAAGGATGTGGTGGTAGCCGTCTACCATCAGAAGCTTTCATCAAAAGGTGATTACCGGGCCTTGCTGCACCCGGACCTTTTGGAGGCAGCATAAATTTATTTGGCAAACGGGGTGGTAACTTGTTTAACCTGAAAGCAATGAAAATCAGGTTGATGATTATCAAGCGAAAGCTGGTTTTACTGGTCAGGCGGCCTGAAACCATTTACTACGTGGGCAGCAGTGAAGCACTGCCCCCACCGCTATCCGTTGACGAAGAAAAAATGCTGCTGGACAAATTGGAACAGGGAGACCGGGCGGTTAAAAGCATCCTGATTGAACGCAACCTGCGTCTGGTGGTTTACATTGCCCGTAAATTTGAAAATACCGGTGTGGGAATTGAAGATTTGGTATCCATCGGCTCAATCGGCTTGATCAAGGCGGTAAACACCTTTAACCCACGGAAAAAAATAAAATTGGCCACCTATGCCAGCCGTTGTATTGAAAATGAAATCTTAATGTACCTCAGGCGAAACAGTAAAACCAGGGTGGAAGTGTCCTTTGACGAGCCGCTCAATGTGGACTGGGACGGCAACGAGTTGCTTTTATCCGACGTCCTGGGGACTGATAATGACATTATTTATAAGGAAATTGAGGAGGAAGTGGACAAAAAACTGCTGCGGGCAGCCATAAAAAGACTCAATTCCAGGGAGAAAAAGATTATGGAGGCACGCTTTGGGCTGAATCAGGATGGGACGGAAAAAACTCAAAAGGAAGTTGCTGACCTCCTGGGCATTTCCCAATCGTATATTTCCCGCCTGGAAAAGAGAATTATCAAGCGTTTAAGGAAAGAAATCAGCCGCATGGAATAAGTATCTGGTTCTATGTTATAAAATCCTGACAGTGTGAAAAATTTTACCAAACTCCGGTCACTTAAGCCGGGGTTTTCTTTTTTTCAGTGGGTGTTTTTCGGTATAAAAGCGCCGGCGCTTGGTAATACTCTCAAATGATGAAACACAGAGCCTTTTACCAAAGGAGGGTCTCTTCATTGATGACCAACAAGGTGGAAATATGCGGGGTAAATACCTCAAAATTGCCGGTGCTGAAAAACGAAGAAATGCGTAAGCTTTTCCGACAGATGCAGCAAGGGGATGAAAAGGCTCGTGAAAAACTGGTTAACGGCAACTTGCGTTTGGTATTGAGTGTCATTCAACGTTTTACCAATAGAGGTGAATATGTGGATGATTTGTTTCAGGTAGGCTGTATCGGCTTGTTAAAAGCCATTGACAATTTTGATTTGGAACAAAACGTAAAGTTTTCCACCTACGCGGTTCCCATGATCATTGGGGAAATACGCAGGTACCTGCGGGACAACAATCCCATTCGCGTCAGCCGCTCCCTGCGGGATATTGCTTACAAGGCGCTCCAGGTGAGAGATACGCTGGTAAACAAGTACTCCCGGGAACCGTCCATCAGCGAGATAGCCGACGTCTTGAAAATACCCCGGGAGGAAATAATTTTTGCCCTGGACGCTATCCAAGAACCAATTTCTTTGTTTGAGCCGATCTACCATGACGGCGGCGACCCGATCTTTGTGATGGACCAGATCGGTGACGACAAACACGTGGATACCAGCTGGCTGGAGGACATCTCGGTCCGTGAGGCGTTGAGAAGATTAAACCACCGGGAAAAACTGATTTTGACGCTGCGCTTTTTTGAAGGAAAGACGCAGATGGAAGTTGCTGACGAAATCGGTATCTCGCAGGCCCAGGTATCCAGACTGGAAAAGGCGGCATTGATGCATATGAGAAAGTATGTGTAAAAAGGTTAAAATTACAAGGGAGGAGTATCTTATGAAACGTGGAGTGTTGCTCCTGTCAGTGGTGCTGCTTGTGGGTTTAATTTGGTTGGGGCAGGCGGACCGAAAGGCAGCTTCCTTGCAACCTTATGATAATCTCATTCGCTTTCACGTGATTGCCAACAGCGATACTGACTTTGACCAGGCGTTGAAAAGAGACGTCAGGGATAAAATTTTACAGGCGCTTAAAGAGCCGTTGTCCCAAGCAGGCAGCTTGGAAGAAGCGCGAGCTTTGGTACGGGGAAATTTAAAGAAAATAGAGACCGTGGCGCAAAGGGAAGTTGTACGACAGGGATACAGTTATCCGGTAAAGGCCATGTTAGGTAATTTCCAATTTCCCGTCAAGTCCTATGGTTACATAACCTTACCTGCAGGAAATTATGAGGCTTTACGAGTGGTAATCGGTGAAGGCCAGGGAGAAAATTGGTGGTGCATTCTTTTTCCACCCCTTTGTTTTGTGGATATATCCAATAGTTTGACTGCTGACCTGCAGCAGCAAGTACTGCCCACGTTGAGTGGAAACCGGAATAAAAAAGGGATTCAGGTCAGGTTTAAGCTGCTGGAAATAATTCGAGGCGCCCATGCATACCGGTTGGGCAATGTCAATGAAGCTGGCTTGGAAACCAATTGATATCGTCCGACCTAAATGGGTCCTTGGTGGTACCAGCGGTCTTCAGGCAACCTCGCACGGCAAGAGCCGTGCTATTTTTATGCACAATTTGCGATTAGTTACATATAAATATGATGAGAGGACCTGGGAGGTGACCGGAATTGGTAAGAGTTTCGGAGTTGAAAATGCGAACGGTAATTAACGTGGTGGACGGACGCAGTCTGGGATACATAAAGGACATAGAGCTGGACTTGGATTCGGGGCGGATAAAATCCTTGATTTTGCCGGGAGCAAATAAGTTTTTATCCTTTTTACGGCGTAACGAGGATGTAACCATTGAATGGAAAAACATTGTCAAGGTAGGCGTGGATGTTATCCTGGTGGAAATGCAAAATTTTGTTGACCCGAAACACGATACAGGTGAGTAACATTGCTGCAATTCTTTTCCAATAATTTCAGAAACAATACAAATGCACCGTGGGAGGCGGTGCATAATTTTTTTGGCAAATTTTCTTTCAGTGCTTGACACACTATATATGGTGCAATATAATAATAACTGGTACAATATTTAGTAGAGAAGCAAATTTTATTTCTAAGCTTATTATCATACATAAAATGTTCGTCGGTTTGGGATTAATGTCCTTTTTTATTAACTTTTTTTTTGTCGTATTTTGAATAATTTTTGGGAGGATTGCCGGATGTTGTGCCCTTTTTGCGGTAATGAGGATTCCAAGGTGATAGATTCCCGTCCGGCGGAAGAAGGCAGTGCCATTCGCCGGCGCCGGGAGTGTCTGGAGTGCGAAAAACGTTTTACCACGTATGAGCGCATTGAGGCTGTACCGCTGGTGGTGGTGAAAAAAGACGGGCGCAGGGAAATGTTTGATAGGAGTAAACTGCTGGGTGGAATTATTAAAGCCTGTGAAAAACGTCCCATATCCACCAGGGATTTGGAGAATGCAGTAGAAGAGATTGACCGGGAGTTATTAAATTCCATGGAAAGGGAAGTTTCCAGTCAGATGATTGGCGAACTGGTGATGGAAAAGCTCAAGGTGTTGGACGAGGTTGCTTATGTCCGGTTTGCCTCGGTTTACAGGCAGTTCAAGGACTTGCATACATTTATGCAGGAGCTGGAAACTTTGTTACAAAGCAAAAAATAATCTAGGGGAGGGGTTATTATGTTTGACAGGATTATGAAAAGAGATGGCAGGATGGTAGATTTTAATGAGGTAAAAATTACCAATGCAATTTTTGCCGCTGCCAGGGCAGTGGGCGGTGAAGACCGCCAAATGGCCATGGAATTAACCCTGGAGGTGTTAAAATACCTGAAATCCAAGTTTAACGGCGACATTTTTTCCGTGGAAGATGTCCAGGATGCTGTGGAAAAGATTTTAATCGAATCGGGCCATGCCAAAACTGCCAAGGCTTACATATTGTATCGCGATAAGCGTACCCGTATCCGCGATGCCAAAACAGATTTGATGGACGCGGTGGAGGCGATATTGGTGGAAACCAACCGGGAAAACGCCAATGTCAGTAATTCGCCGTCGGCAAAAATGCTGCAGATTGCCAGCGCTGCCAGTAAGACATACTATTTAAGTCGTTTGATACCCGAGGAATTTTCCAACGCGCACAGGCGTGGCGAGATACATATTCATGACTTGGACTTTTACGGTAAAACGCTGACCTGTGTTCAGATTCCCCTGGGTGAGTTATTGACCAATGGGTTTAACAACGGCCACGGGTATATTCGCCCGCCAAAACGTGCTTCCTCAGCCACTGCTCTGGCCGCAATTGTCCTGCAAAGCTCCCAAAATGACATGCACGGCGGCCAGTCCTTCGCGTTTTTCGACCGGGATATTGCGCCGTTTGTGGCCAATGCCTCCGATGAGGAAATATACCAGGCCATGGAAGCCTTAATTTACAATTTAAATTCCATGCACAGCCGTGCCGGGGCCCAGGTGCCGTTTAGCAGTCTCAATGTGGGCACCGACCAAACCGAAGCGGGACGAAAAGTGACCAGGAATCTGCTGTTGGCCTACGAAAGGGGCTTGGGCCGGGGTGAAAACCCCATTTTCCCCAACATTATTTTCAGGTTGAAAAAGGGAATAAATTTTGAAAAAGGCGACCCCAATTATGATTTGTTCCAGTTGGCCATCAGAGTGGCGGCTAAACGGATGAATCCCACATTCAGTTTTATGGATTCGTCATTTAACAGCCCTTATGGCGCCCAGGTCAGTTATATGGGCTGCCGCACCAGGGTAATGTCCAATCTGGTAGGCCCCGAGGTGACGGAAAAAAGGGGTAACCTTTCCTTCACCACTATCAATCTTCCCCGGTTGGCAATCAAGGCCAGGGGGAATATGGACAAGTTCTATCGAGATCTGGATAAAATTATTGATTTGGCTGTACGCCAGCTTTACCATCGCTACCGGATCCAGGCCAATCTGAGAGTTAAGGACATGCCTTTCCTGATGGGGCAGCACCTGTATCTGGATTCTGAAAAATTGGGGATGCAAGACAGGATTGAAGAAGCCATTAAACATGGGACTTTATCCATTGGTTTTATTGGCCTGGCAGAAACCCTTACCGGCCTTGTCGGTGAACACCACGGCCAGTCAAATGAGGCGCAGGAACTGGGGTTGGAGATTGTTGCCCATATGCGCAAGCGGGTGGACGAAGCGGCAAAAGCCTACCAGTTGAATTACAGTTTGTTGGCCACTCCGGCAGAAGGGCTGTCCGGGCGCTTTGTTGCCATTGATCGTGAGGAATATGGTGAAATTGAAGGCATTACCGACAAGGAGTACTATACCAACTCATTTCATATTCCCGTTTCATTTCCCATCAGTATGTTTGATAAAGTTGCCAAGGAGGGACCTTATCATAAATATACCACTGCAGGACACATCAGTTATGTAGAATTGGAGGCGCCGCCGGTGCATAACCCGGAAGCCATTGAGACTGTAGTGAGACATATGGCAGCCAATGATATGGGTTATGCAGGGATAAACTTTCCCATCGACTTTTGCCTCGGGTGCAATCACCTGGGGGTAATTGATGAAGATAACTGCCCGGTCTGCGGTTCACCCGCAATTAAGCGGGTAAGGCGTATTACCGGTTATTTCAGCACCGTGGACAGGTTTAACGATGCAAAACTGGCAGAACTTCACGACCGGGTAGCCCACATATAAACACAACACTCTTTTGGGGGAAAATCCCGGAAACAAATAGGCAGTAGACCCAAAAGGAATACCACAGTTCGAATATCGAACATCGAACATCGAACATCGATCAGGGGGAGGTTTTTCTAAAGTGGAATTAAGAATTGCCGGGGTAGTGCGCGAAAGTGTGGTGGACGGGCCCGGAATTCGCTTGGTCATTTTTGCGCAGGGGTGCCCGCATGGCTGTCCTGAATGCCATAATCCCGAAACCCATGACCCCCATGGGGGAAAAACGGAAACAGTGGAGAATTTGTTGGCGATGATAACTTCTTCACCCCTGATCAAGGGGGTGACATTCTCCGGCGGGGAACCTTTTTACCAGGCCGGCAAATTTGCGTGTTTGGGTGAACGGTTAAAGGCTTTGGGGAAAGGTTACGATATAGTGACATATACCGGGTATCTTTTTGAAGAATTGGTGGCCTTGAGTGAAATAAATCCCGACTATTATCGTTTGTTGGCGGTGAGCGATGTGTTGGTGGACGGGCCTTATCTCAAGGAGCAAAGGGATTTGGCACTGGCATTTCGCGGTTCGCGGAACCAGCGGATAATTGATGTAAAAAGTTCTTTGGCACAGGGGAAGGCGGTACTCGTTTCGTGAGTGCCGTTTTTTTAGGTATTTCCGGGCATGTTATATAAAACAAAGGCAAGAAAAAAGTTAAACCATTTGGATAAACCGTGCAGCAGTCCGAAAAGCGCCAGCAACCAGACCGTGCTGACTATCCGGCTTTAAGCCTGTGGGGCGCTGGTATTTTTTTTGATTTTGCTTTAATATTATATTGTAGTTATGTTTGCGTCAAGGTTTTATGGAAGGATTGGTAAAATTTGATTACACATGAAGTTGCGGAAACTGACGGTATCAAGTATGTTCGTTATACCGGCATGAATAATATCAGTGCCTTTTTTTCCACGCGCACAGGCGGAGTGAGCAAACCGCCTTATGACAGTTTGAACCTGGGCCTGCATACGGGGGACGATGAAGCGGCGGCAATTGAAAATCGCGAAAAAATTGGCCAACTTTTGCAGATGCCTCTTAATGATTGGGTTACCGCCCAGCAAATTCATGGTAGCAACATAGCAGTTGTCAACCGGCAGGACAGGGGCAGGGGCAGTAAGGACTTTGCCACTGCTCTGCCCGATACTGACGGGATGCTGACTGCGGACACCGGGGTCCCCCTGGTTACATTTTATGCCGATTGTGTCCCGATTTTTCTTGCCGATGAAACCCTGGGCCTTGTGGGGTTGACTCATGCCGGGTGGAAGGGTACAGTGCTGCGCATTGCTGCTGCGGCGGTTGCCAGGATGGGGACTGAGTACGGTTCAAAAGTCAGCGATATTAAAGCTGTTATCGGGCCTTCTATCGGCCCCTGCTGCTATCAAGTGGGCCAACCGGTTATCAGCCGTTTTCGGGCCTGTTTCCCAAACCGGACTGATATTCTTGTGCCGCAAAACCGGGAACATACCCTGCTGGACTTATGGTCGGCAAACCGGCTGGTTTTGCAGGAGGCGGGACTAAAGCGGGAGAATATATACACTACCGGGTTATGTACGTGTTGCCATGAAGCATTGTTTTTTTCTTACCGCCGGGATAAAGGGAAAACCGGGCGTATGGCGGCATTTATTATGCTGAATGGAAACAAGCAATAATTACCGTTAAATAGCGGGTGGTATTGGACGCCTTCCCCGTCCCTGTAGCCGGGGCTGGTATTTTCATTGGAATGAGGGTGTATTTATGAAGTATTCCTTGCAGCATGTGTTCGTGATGGGCTGGTTAATTTTGTTTCCCCATTTGGGGAACGAGAGGCGGCTGCATAACTTGGTTTTTCTGTTGGAACTTCATGCCTTGCCTCATTTGGGCAAAATAACACCTGCGGGATTTAATGACTTTGCCAGGCAGGGAAAAGGGGTCAACAGTGCCCGGATAGCCGGGATATTAAGAGAGCTGCGCACTGAGAAACTGGTTGATGGCCTTGAGCTGACTCTTAAGGGAAAAGAAATATTTAAAAATATTTCATCCACATTACTTTACGACCCGCTTTATTACAAGTGTGTCCCTTTTGCCGGGCGATACCGTGAAAATCCACTGCTGGTGGATGAGGATATTTTTGCCAATTTGCTGGTAAAAAGGAGTAAGGCGGGAGAAATAATAAAACTGGGATAATAACAGGTGAAATTTCATGAAACCGCAAAAGGGTGATCGCAACAAGGTTTTTCGCCGAAAAAGAATACTATGGGGTTTTGTTATTTGTATATTGGCGGCAATTGTAATCGTCAGGGCGGCTGCTGTAATTGAGCGCTATTTGATTGACATGGAACCCGTTAACAGCGGTGTTTTGGAGGAAAGTATTCAAGTACAGGCGCTGGTGTATGCCAACGGAAAAAAATTGGTCAGTCCCACCACCGGCAAAGTACGCTATTTGGTTTCTGACGGGGTTCGTGTGCCGGTGGGTAAAGCTATTGCGGAAGTAACTGCCGCCGGCGCCGACATGGACGGTGAGAGAAAGGTCTATGCCATTAAGGCGCCTATCGCCGGAATAGTGAACTTGTCAGTCAATACACCATCTGTACTATTGAATACCGGGGTAGTTTCCCAAATGAGTCTGGAAAAACTCCTCTCACTGGAAATAACAACCGGGCAGGAGGCGGAAGGGGTCAAAAAAGGCGAAGCGGTTGCCAGCATTGTCAATAACCTTAAACCGGTATTTTTGGCAACTGAATTAACCCCGGAATTCTACCCGGCGCTCAAAGTGGGAGATAAAATAAAGGTTATCGGTGCCGGGCCGGAGGAAACAGCGGCAGTCAGACGGCTGGAGGTTATCCCGGGTCGGCGCCTGGTTTTATTGGAAGCGCCTGCGGATATTGCCGGCGGTAACACCCGGGTAATGCTGGTTCTCAAGGGAAGAAGGTACCGGGGATTTATTGTGCCCGAAACTGCATTGGTGAAAAATGAGGCGGGAGAAGGGGTTTATATTGCCCGGGCGGGTAAGCTCCGCTGGGTACCTGTTGAGGTAGTAGGCAGGTTAAACGGCAAGGTGGCAGTTGACGGTTTGGAAGCAAACATGCGGGTAGCCCGGAATGCCGGGGAAATCCTGTCAAACAATTAAGCAGGAAAAATTTTCAGGGTATAGAACATAATTTATGTACAGGGAGGACAAGGCATGTCGTTCATTGAAAAGGGTCTACAAACGGTCCAGGAAAATATCACCCAGGCTGCCATCACGTCCGGGCGCAGTCCGGAAGATATTCAACTGATAGCCGTAACGAAAACCTTACCTGTGTCAGCAATAAATGAAGCAATAAATTTGGGAGTTACCCATGTAGGCGAAAACAAGGTTCAGGAGCTCAGGGAAAAGTATGAACGGATTGGTCCCAAGGTATCCTGGCACATGATTGGACACCTGCAGTCAAACAAGGTAAAGTACATAATTGACAAAGTATCTTTGATTCATTC
This sequence comes from uncultured Thermoanaerobacteraceae bacterium, assembly GCA_964529795.1. Lineage (GTDB taxonomy): Bacteria > Bacillota > JADQBR01 > JADQBR01 > JADQBR01 > CAZGXM01. The sequence continues at coordinate 39,630 of CAZGXM010000006.1, read as the reverse complement.
CCTGGACCGGATGTCTTTGGCCACGGAAATCGAAAAAAGAGCCAGGGCAAAAGGTTTACTGGTGCCGGTACTGGTGCAGGTTAATGTCGCCCAAGAGGAGAGCAAATTTGGCTTGGCCGTAGAAGAGGTGGTCCCTTTTTTGGAGAAAATTCGCCGATTTAAACATGTCCGGGTGATGGGATTAATGACCATGGCTCCGTTTTTTGAAGATGCCGGGGCCACGCGGCCTGTTTTTCGTGGATTAAGGTTGTTAAGAGACAGAATCCTTGCGGAAAAGATGGATCATGTTTCCATGGACATTTTGTCCATGGGTATGAGTAACGATTACACGGTGGCAATTGAAGAAGGGGCTACCATGGTAAGGATCGGCAGTGCAATTTTTGGCCAACGCCGCTATACATAGGAGGAGACTAAATGGGTAAAAAAATGGTTGACAAAGTTTTGTCCTTTTTGGGTTTTGAGGTAGAGGAAGTGGAAGAATATTACGATGCCGGAACCGAACAAGTTGCCCGGGATTGGCGGGAAGCAAAACGCAATCGCAAGTCCAATGTGGTCAGCCTTCAAAGTGTGCAGCAGCCGGTAAAGATGGTATTGTTGCGGCCGGAAACCTTTGAGGAAGTACAGGAGACTGCCGACCATCTGAAAAGCAGGCGACCGGTGATTGTGAACTTGGAAAAGACGGAAAAAGAAGTGGCCAAACGTATTGTGGATTTTCTTTGCGGTGCCACCTATGCTTTGGGTGGCAGTATGCAAAAGATTTCCGCAGCCATATTTTTATTTGTGCCCCAAAATATTGATATTACCGGTCAGTTGGATGAGGAACTGACGGGGAAAAACATTTTTTCATTTATCAACAGTTTTTCTGGTTAGGAGGTTTGTTTGTGGATTATTCTGTTGGATTTATCGGTGGCGGCAAAATGGCAGAAGCAATTATCAGTGGGGTTGTAAAAAGTGGCCTGACACCGGCTCATAGCATTTTTGTCAGTGATATTGATAAGGTCAGGCGGGAATACTTACAAAATAACTACGGGGTTAATGTGCTTGCAAATAATGAACAGGTTATTTCGCAAGCGGATTTGGTTATTCTGGCCGTTAAGCCGCAGGTGATGGAGCAGGTACTGAAACCGCTGAAAAATGTCTTTTCCCGGCAGCTGGTTATTTCCATTGCGGCAGGTATCACTATTAAAAAGTTAACCGGCTTGCTGCCGGATAAGCAGCCGGTAATCCGGGTAATGCCCAATACACCCTGTCTGATTGGGCAAGGTATTTCCGCCATGGCAGCGGGTGAAACGGCAACGGACCAGCAACTGGCTGCAGCCAGGGCTATCCTGGAATCAGTGGGACAGGTAATTGTCACGGAAGAGAAGCACTTGAACGCGGTTACCGGGTTAAGCGGCAGCGGGCCGGCGTATGTGTATTTAATAATCGAAGCTTTGGCGGATGCCGGCGTCATGGCAGGTTTGGACAGGAAACTTGCCTTGCAATTGGCCACCCAGACACTGATTGGTGCAGCCGGCATGGTGAAAGAAACCGGTGCGCACCCGGCAGAGTTGAAAGATGCAGTAACATCTCCCGCCGGGACCACAATTGCCGCATTGCATACTCTGGAAAAAGGGCGGTTGCGGGCAGTGCTGATGGACGCAGTATTGGTAGCTGTGAACCGTGCAGTTGAATTAAGTGGGGAGTGAAATTTATGACAGTTAATCTGGTCACGATCATCGACATAGCTTTTGAGGTTTTAGACTGGCTCATTATTGCCCGGGTTTTGCTGTCCTGGGTCCGGCCCGACCCATATCATCCGGTGGTGCGATTCATTTATGAAACTACGGAGCCCATTTTGGCGCCATTCCGGCGCATTATGCCGCGGGGCACCATGCCGGTAGATTTTTCACCGTTTATTGCCATTTTGGTACTGCAGCTGGTAAAATCACTGCTGCTCGGTTTCTTATAGGTCCGAGGTGTTTTTTAATGCTGAATAAGGATTTGCTTTTATCTCACATTAATGACAAGGAAGCCCGGGAAGTACTTAGCCGGCTGTTGGACATGGTTGGCATAACCTTAAGCCAGAACCGAGATGTGGTTTCAAATTTTTTAGACCCCTATCATGCCAGTTTGGCTGAAGGGGTTTTAAAAAATATTGCCGGCATTATCTACGGATTCTTTGGCGGTTATGCCGTCGCGGAGCGAAAACGCCTGGTAGTGGCACCGGATTTTGTGCCCCGGGAACAACTGCGGCCGAACATTGCCTGTCTCTGGGTTAAAGGGAATTTCAGCTTTACGCCTGTCAGCCACCGAGACTTTTTGGGGGCAATTTTAGCTTTGGGAATTAAAAGAGAGATGGTGGGCGATTTGCTGGTGCTGTCTCAAGGGTGCCAGGCTCTCATGGATGAAGAAGTGGCCGGGTATGTGGACCTGCATTTGACTGCGATCCACCAGGTACCGGTAACAACTGAGATTCGCCCTTTGGATAAACTGGCAGTGCCGCCGGTGAGGTCAAAAACCGTTAATGCAACAGTGGCATCCATGCGTTTGGATACGGTGGCTGCGGCAGGATTTGGCGTCTCGCGCAGCAGGATGAGCAGCGAAATTAAAGCCCAGCGGGTAAGGCTTAACTGGAAGCCGGAAACCAACGCTGCTGCTGCCGTTGAGGAGGGGGACGTGATTTCCTGCCGTGGTCGGGGCAGGGTGATAGTGAAAGAGGTAATGGGCAGGAGCAAAAAGGGGAGACAGCATTTGCTGCTGGAGCGGTTGATTTAATGTTTGCAAGTATAGGCAGGATAATGGGTTTAGCTGTCGAAAATAATGGGAAGAATGAAGGGAGGAACCGGTATGCTGACCCCGTTGGACATCAGTGAAAAGGAATTCCGCCGCTCCATCCGCGGATACAGCGAAGAGGAAGTGGATAGTTTCCTGGACCGGGTGGTCAAAGACTACGAACTTCTTTACAAGGAGAATCTCCGTTTGAAACAGCAATTGGCGGAAATGGAGGAAAGTCTCACCCATTACCGGAACCTGGAGGAGACCCTAAATAAAACCCTGCTTTTGGCCCAGGGAACAGCCGAAGAAGTTCGCAAAAATGCGGAAAAGGAAGCGGAAATGCTTTACAAAGAGGCCAAACTTGAAGGTGAAAAAATGATTGCCAGGGCAAGAGAAGAGCTGGCCAGGATTGGAGAAGAGCAACGGCAGCTTGAGCAGCAGGCAAAAACCTTTAAGGCCCGGCTCAAGGCAACGTTGATAAGCCAGTTAAACATGCTGGAAGAAGACGGTCATGGTTCAGAGTCAGAGACGGAGGAATAATATGTTTCCCGTAGAAGATTTGGAATGTGGAGTTCGTTTTAAGGTCCGGGTACAGCCCCGCGCTTCCAAAAATGAAATTTCCGGCGTCTATCAGGATATGTTGAAATTGAGATTAACTGCACCGCCGGTTGACGGTGAGGCCAACAAGGCCTGCATCGAGTTTTTTGCCAAAAAACTCTCGCTACCCAAAAGTAGCATCCGGCTGGTCAGCGGCATGAAAGGAAGAACCAAAACGCTGGAGATAGACGGGGTCACCGCCACCGCAGTTTTTGGGTTGGTGCCAGGCACCGCAAAAATTCGAAAAACGAGATAGATTTGACTTGTATTATACTTACAGGTATAATGAGTGTTAATTTTATAGCGATAAATGTTATGAAGGAGACCAGTACCAAATACCTCTGTCTTATAGCGAATTCGGGAGGGTGCAAGCCGAGTGCAAGTATTTGGTAATATCACTCCGGAACCATACCCTGAAAGGTATAAGTTGCTCACTTTGCACTGCGTACTTCTATTGAGTAGGGGTTTTCGGCTGGCGCCGTTATCGCCGCAACAAGAGACAGGCCTTTTTGCTTGTAATTAAGGTGGTACCGCGGGATACCTCTCGTCCTTATAATGATGAGAGGTTTTTATTTTTTTAAAGCAAGACCGGACAAGATTTATCTTTTTGAAGAGGTGATGAAAGATGAAATATAACGAAACATTAAATTTACCGAAAACCGACTTCCCCATGCGTGCCAAGCTGCCCCGGCGGGAACCGGAAATAATGCAGTTATGGGAAAAGGAAGATATTTACCGACAGGTTCAGGAGCGGACCCAGGGGAGACCCAAGTTTATTCTGCATGACGGCCCCCCTTACGCTAACGGCGATATTCACCTGGGTCACACGCTAAACAAGGTTTTAAAGGATATGATAGTAAAATACCGTTCCATGTCAGGTTATGATGCTCCTTACGTTCCCGGTTGGGATACCCACGGTTTGCCCATTGAGCAGCAGGCCATCAAGAATTTGGGCTTGGACCGGGACCGGACCGGTATTGTGGAATTTCGCAACCAGTGTACCGCGTATGCTTTTAAATATGTTGAAATTCAGAAGGAACAGTTTAAGCGCCTGGGCGTGCGCGGTGACTGGGACAACCCTTACGTTACCCTGGCGCCAGAGTTTGAAGCGGTCCAGATTGGTGTTTTTGGCGAAATGGCCAAAAAAGGCTTTATTTACAAGGGGTTAAAACCGGTTTATTGGTGTGCTGACTGCCAAACCGCGCTGGCGGAGGCGGAAATAGAATATCAGGAAAAGAAATCACCGTCCATTTTTGTCAAGTTTGCGGTCAAAGATGCCCGGGGGTTGTTCCAGGAAGATAACGCGTTTGTTGTTATCTGGACCACTACCCCTTGGACCATTCCGGCAAATGTTGCCATTGCAGTACATCCCCAGTTTGAATACCTGTTATTGGACACGGCGGCGGGCAAGCTGCTGGTTGCCAAAGAACTGAGTGAGCAGGTCATGCAGCAGTGCGGGATTGAGGAATACTCGCCGCTAGCCGGCTTTATGGGTACCGACCTGGAACGGATGGTCTGTGAACACCCGCTGTATGACCGGGACTCCCTGGTCATTTTAGGCGAACACGTCACTTTGGAACAGGGTACCGGCTGCGTACACACTGCTCCCGGCCACGGTTTGGAAGACTACGAAGTTGGTAAAGCATACGGACTGCCAATTCTCTCACCCATGGATGACAACGGCAGGTTTACCGACGAGGCAGGTCGGTTCAGCGGGTTAAAATATGATAAAGGGAATAAGGCTGTCACCCGGGCTTTGGATGAGGCCGGGGCGCTGCTGAATCTTTCCTTTATCAAACACCAGTACCCCCACTGCTGGCGCTGCAAACACCCGGTTATTTTCCGGGCGACCGAGCAGTGGTTTGCTTCCATTGACGGTTTTCGGGAGGATGCGCTCAGAGAAATTGAAAAGGTAAGGTGGATTCCGGCCTGGGGCAAAGACCGTATTCACAATATGGTGGCGGAGCGGGGCGACTGGTGTATTTCCCGCCAGCGTACCTGGGGGGTGCCGATTCCCATTTTTTACTGTGCCAAGTGTAATAAGGAAATCATCACTGATGAAACCATCAGTCATATTCAGGAACTGTTCCGCCGACACGGTTCCAATATCTGGTTTGCCAGGGAAGCAGGTGAGCTGGTGCCGGAAGGGCTGACATGTCCGGAATGCGGGCACAGGGGGTTCCGTAAAGAATCCGACATTATGGATGTGTGGTTTGATTCCGGGTCAAGTCACGCGGCAGTGCTGAAGCAGCGGCCGGAGTTGGCCTGGCCGGCGGATTTGTACCTGGAAGGCAGTGACCAGCACCGGGGTTGGTTTAACTCCTCCCTGTCCACGGCAGTGGCAACCCAGGGCCAAGCACCCTACAAGGCAGTACTCACTCACGGTTTCCTGGTGGACGAACAGGGGAGAAAAATGTCCAAATCATTGGGCAACGGTATTGACCCGATGGAGGTTATCGAGCAAATGGGTGCGGATATCTTGCGATTATGGGTCAGTTCTGCCGATTACAAGCGGGATGTGGCCGCGTCTGCCAACATTATGAAACAGATGACCGAGGCTTACCGGAAAATTCGCAATACCTGCCGCTTTATCCTGGGTAATCTTTATGATTTTGAACCCGGTCAAGATCTGCTAACTGACGAAAAGTTGACGGAACTGGACCGGTGGGCGTTGATGCGTCTCAACAAACTGGTGGCGCGGGTTACGGAAGCTTATGAAAACTACGAATTTCACGTGGTTTATCACGCCGTGCATAATTTCTGCGTGGTGGACATGAGCTCTTTCTACCTGGATATTATCAAGGACAGGCTGTACTGCTCCCAACCGGACAGTGACGGGCGCAGGGCAGCCCAGACGGTAATTTACAAGATAATTGACGCCCTGGTACGTCTACTTACGCCCATCCTTGCCTTTACCAGCGAGGAGATATGGCAGTACCTGCCCAAAGAAGAGGCCCTGGTCAGCGTACAGCTGGCAGCCTGGCCCCGGGTCGAGGAAAAGTATCTTGACCGGCAGCTGGAGAAAAAGTGGGATAGAATTATTGCTATCCGCGAAGAGGTTGCTAAAGTCCTGGAACGAGCACGGCAGCAAAAGGTTATTGGCCACTCATTAAATGCCCGGGTTAACCTGTATGCCGATGCAGACTTGTACCGGTTTCTTGAGCCCTTGCGGGAAAAACTGGCGGAAATCTTCATTGTTTCCGATGTCAGGCTGTTAAAAGCTGCTGATGCTCCCGTTGATGGTCTTGCAAGCGAAGGGGTACCAGGCCTCACTGTCACTGCTGAACAGGCACCGGGAGAAAAATGTGAGCGCTGTTGGCAGTTCAGTGAATATGTGGGACAGGACCCGGAGCATCCCACTGTTTGTCAACGGTGTGCTGTCGTAGTTAAAAACCTTCGGTATTGAGGAATCGCTTTAATTTAGTTTCGTTACCTTTCATTATAGTCATCCAATTGTTGTAAGTTTTACATTAACAATCTAATAGGAACAACCTAAAAGCGGACTATTGCGTCCGTTTTCCTGTTTTACAGGGAACGGGAGAGGAACATGTGAAGGAGCTTTACTCTCGGGAAAGCCGATCCCAGGCATATATGCGGCGATTATTAATGAAAACGGAGATGAGTTGCCCCCGTTGGAGATGGGACAGTTTGCCATTTTTTATTTTCAGCAGTATTTTTTTGTAAGCGAAAGAATAAAATTGTAAATAAAATCTTTAAAAAAGAGATCAGTTATAGACCGGGAAGCAGCGGTATTAGCGGCATATAAGAAAGGCTGTAAATATATTGCCATAAAAATTGCATAAAAATTATTCCAAAATTCATAATCTTGTTGACAATTAAAAAATGATGGGATATAATGGAAGAAAATTATATAGTTATTCAGCCCGCCCAAACGCACCAATGCCATTATGGAGAAAAATATCCCCATAATGAAGCAGAAAACCGCGAAGAGCCCGTCTGTGCCGGGGCTGGCTGATTTGCTTTTGTATTTGCCTCTTTCACACTCTTTTTGATCTCAAGCAGCAGGTCAATCATCTCCTGCGGTCTCTCCTGTTTATCCTGCTCTAGGATACCGGTCAGTTCCCGCAGGTGGTGAGCATTGCAAAGGGCGTGATTGCAGTCGTATTTGAAATAAGGCTTCCAAAAATTATGAACTGCTGTCCCTTGGAGCTTAGGGACGATGACTTTTTACTTTTTTAAATCCGTCTGTTGAAGGGGGTTTGCTGTTGTTGCGACTGTTTTTGTTAAGAGGACCTCCCGGGAGCGCTCTTGTTAGTATACGGAAAGGAGGGAGTGTGGTCCAGTATAATTTGCCGTGGTGATTGGATAATTTAACTATCGTGTACTAGTTTGTTTATTAACAAAGAACTTATTGTATTTTATTAAAGAAGGAGGTTGGCATATGTTGAAAAAACCATCTGGTAGGGAGGCACATTACGCGGTTCACTGGCAGGAAGAAGAATATATTTATCCAAAACCTGACTTTATTGGTCAGGCTAACATGACCGATCCCGGTGTCTACGAGCGGTTCAGCCTGGATAAATTTCCTGAATGCTTCAAGGAATTTGCTGAATTGCTCGACTGGGATCAGTATTGGCATACCACGCTGGATACCAGCGAAGCCCCGTGCTGGAAATGGTTTGTGGGGGGTAAGCTGAATGCAAGCTACAATTGTGTTGACAGGCATCTGGCCAAATATAAAAATAAGACAGCCATTCACTTTGTCCCGGAACCGGAGAATGAACCAATTGTTCACATGACTTACCAGGAACTGTATAGAAAGGTAAACGAAACCGCGGCTGTCCTCAGGGACTTTGTGGGAGTAAAAGCCGGCGACAGGGTAACAATTCACTTGCCGATGACCCCTGAACTTCCAATCACCATGTTGGCCTGCGCCAGGCTGGGGGTGATTCATTCTCAAGTATTTGCCGGGTTCAGCGGCCAGGCATGTGGCGAAAGGATATGGGATTCTGAAAGCCGCGTGTTGATCACGATGGATTCATATTACCGCAATGGCAAGCTGCTTAATCACAAGGCAATTGGAGATACGGCCGTGGAGACAGCCCAAAAGCTGGGGCAGGATGTTGACAAGGTTCTTATCTGGAGGCGTTATCCGGGCAAGTACTCTTCACCGGCATCCCTGGTTGAGGGCAGGGACTTTTTCATGGACGAACTCCTCGAGAAATACCGTGGGAAAGTTGTTAAACCTGTATCCATGCCGGCTGAAGGCATTCTCTTTCTCATGTATACCAGCGGGTCAACAGGAAGACCTAAAGGGGTGCAGCACAGTATTGGCGGGTACCTGTCCTACGTTGCCTGGATGTCCAAAATCATACAGGATATTCATCCGGAAGATGTTTACTGGTGCATGGCGGATATCGGGTGGATTACCGGACATTCCTTCATTGTTTACGGTCCCCTGGCTATTGCTGCCAGCACGGTAATTTATGAAGGGGTACCTACCTATCCCGATGCCGGGCGAATCTGGAGAATCGCCGAAGAACTGGATGTAAACATATTTCACACCTCACCGACGGCGATACGCCAGTTAAGAAAGGCAGGTCCTGATGAACCGGCTAAATACAACTATAATTTCAAGCATATGACTACGGTGGGAGAACCTATCGAGCCCGAAGTGTGGAGATGGTACTATTACGAGGTCGGGAAAGGAAAAGCTGCCATCGTCGATACGTGGTGGCAAACGGAGACCGGAGGTTTCCTCTGCAGCACCGTACCGGGTCTGAGCCCGATGAAGCCTGGCAGTACCGGTCCGGGAGTACCTGGAATCCATCCTGTAATCTTGGATGATGAGGGGAACGAGATTAAACCGGGAGAAGGAAAAGCAGGGAATATATGCATCAAAAATCCGTGGCCCGGACTGATGCAGACCATCTGGAAAGACCGGGATCGCTATGTTTCCACTTACTTCGGAAAGTATAATAAAGACCCGGAAAGCAAGGATTGGCGAGATTGGCCCTACATGGCGGGGGATGCGGCTGTTATGGCTGCAGACGGGTACGTTAGAATACTGGGCCGGGTTGACGATGTAATTAATGTAGCGGGCCACAGGCTGGGCACCAAGGAGATTGAATCCGCCGCCCTTACGGTGGAAGAGGTTGCCGAAGCGGCAGTAATCGCCGCCAAGGATGAGATTAAGGGTACGGTTCCGGATTTATACGTTTCCCTGAAACCTGGTTTTGAAGCAAGCCAGGAGCTGGAAGCTAAAATTTCCGGGGCTGTTTCAACGGTTGTGGGGAAAATTGCCAGGCCGAGAAGAGTGTTTATTGTTCCCGATATGCCCAAAACCCGTTCCGGAAAGATCATGCGCCGCATTCTTGCTTCTATTTCCAACAGAGGAGATATAGGAGATGTGACCTCCCTTGCCAACCCTGATATTGTTGAACAAATACGTAAAAAAGTGCAGGAATAAACCTAAAAAGTTATTGGGCTGAGTAGACGCGCCCCTCGCGGGTTACGTGACTGGGGCCGCGTCTCTCACAGAACTGTGCTTGCACAAATTAACGCATACGGTTCCTCAGGAATATTGCCGAGGGACGTGCTTTGGGAGATACTACCACCTTAGCTTAACCCGGTGTAACTATCGAATTAGACGGAAAGTTCTTAATTTTTAATATTTTCTGCATTAAGATGTCTTTTAGTAGTAATAGAACCACACATCAGACATGGTTTCTTTCAGGCAATTTACACGGCAGCGCCAACCAAGGAATTTAAGTAGAAAGGAGTGATGTCCGGAGTTTTACAGTGTGGTATAATTTTTCTTCTTTGACCTAAGATTGGCGGCATAAATTTTTTAAAGATCCAGTAATATCAGCATTCTTATGACATAGCTTTGTTTTGGCAAGGGACATCGAACCCTTGCTGCGCCTAGTGATGGAAACTATTTACGTTAGTCCAGGCTTTAATTATTTTAACTAAAACAAGGGAGGAACCAAAATGGATATAAACAGTACCTGGGTATGGGTATTCCTTGCAATCTATACCATTTACTGTTTTTACTGGGGACTCAAGGGTTTTTTCACTGAAAAAACGGCTGCCGGATACTCCATAGGCGGGCGGCAGATACCGATGATCGCCTTTCTCATGGCGGCCACCGCGGCTTCCTTCAGCGGGTGGACGTTTATCGGGCACCCCGGCCTTATGGCTTTCGCCGGTTTGGCTTATGCCTTCGCTTCATTTTATGTATTGACCATTCCTATTACGGGCACGTTTTTCGCGAAGAGAGTTTGGTTAATGGGCAAACGGTACGGGTTTATTACGCCGGGTGACATGTATGCCTATTATTATAACAATGAAGCCATGCGCTGGCTGGTAGTAATCACGGCCTTCCTGTACGGCATGTTTTACTCTGCGGTGCAGTTGATGGCTGCCGGTTCCCTCTTCCACTGGGTTACGGGCTATCCGGCAACTTTCGGCGCCGTTTTCCTGGCTTTCATCGTCTGGTTTTACGTGGTTACCGGCGGTTTACGCGCCAGCACGTGGGTGGGCGTCGTTCAATTCATACTTTTGGTAGCGGGTATTATTGCCATCGGTGCTTATGTTTTGGCGTATTTCGGCGGTTGGGGAAATTTAAGCTCGCAGGTGGCCTTGCTGGAGGCCAAGTACCTGAAAATACCTTCAGTGATCAATTTTACGCTGAAGGGAGGTCCGTGGACCGCTGTAATGATTCTCACTTATATGTTCGCCCTGATGGGCATTCAGTCGTCACCGGCATTCACCATGTGGCAGTTTGGCAACAAGAACCCTAGGCCCTTCCCCTGGCAGCAGGCCTTTATGTCTACCTTCGTGGTTGGCTTCGCGCTGTTCTTCTTTACTGCTTTCCAGGGCATGGGCGCCATAGTCATGAAGAATTTAGGGGTTTTAAATTATGCAAAGGACGGCGATGTAGTCCCGATGCTCATGAGCGGCTTCCTGCCGCCCTTCATGGTGGGACTGGTGTTTATTGGGGCTATTGCTGCCATGCATTCCACCGCGGCTCCTTACATTGGAACCGGCGGTAGCATCCTGGCAAGGGACGTTTGGTGGCTTTATATCCGTAAGAAACAAGGAGGTCACTTCGAACAGATCTGGGCAAACAGGATTTTTACCACTATTCTCACCATTGCGGCCCTGGTAGTAGGGCTAACTTCTAAAGCAGCGCTTGTGATGCTGGGAGCACTGGCCACCGCTTTCGGTTTCGTCATGTACATCCCGCTTTTGGGAACCCTCTGGGGATGGCGGTTCCCGTCCATAGGGGCTGCCCTGGGAGTCTTGGCTGGTATGATAGCTGTATACGTTACGTTCGCAGTATATAAGTACCCTCTGACCATACATTCCGCTGCCTGGGGTGTGGGAATCGGGTTGCTTGTCGCCTACTTGTGCCGCGGCCTGGGTTTCAAGGACAACGAGGAAACCAAGAGGCGGCAGCAAGAAGTGCGCGAGTGGCTGAACAGCATAGATGAGCCCAGCCCCGCCGGGCGCAAGTGGCGCAATGCCATGAAGATTGTAGTGCCCCTCTGGTTTTTATTCGCCATCGGGCCGCTGGCTATTATCGGCAACAAGGCCTTTTCCTTTGCCGGTTTTCCGCCGTTGTGGTCCTGGCAGATAGCCTGGTGGATACTGGGTATTATCATGATGTGGGCTTTGTGCTTTAAGGCGGAAATGTCCACCATCACCGATAAGCAAATAGAGCGGTCTGAAAAGGAAACCAACTTTGTGGTAGAAGAGATTACGGAATCTGTCGTTAAGAGTGCGCCTGCCATTTCAAAATAAGAATACCGGTTGGATAAACGCACATCTTACTCTATGGGGGGTATGAAGATGAAAAGCGAAGATATTATTATGATCTGCCTGGTTGTATTTTCTGTATTGTGGGTTGTACTTATGGGAATCGGAGTTTTTGGTTAATGATTAAACCTGCACATTATGGCATAAAAAAAACCCTGTTATAACGGGGTTTTTTTTATGTGTTCGCCCGGCATGTCTGCCGAGCCGATGGGTTGAAAGAAACCCTGTCACCTAACCAGCGGCAAGACAAGTGAGTAAGCAAGGGCGTCACCGGCAACGGTGGGGTCTGAAGGAAGCAGAAGGGGGAACTTGGAACATGGCGGAAAGCGAACCGAAGTTGGCCTGTCAGGTGGGTAACCTTGCACATTGTGGGAAAGCCCGAAAACCAGTATGTCATGCGAAGGGGCGAAGGTAAACCAAAGAGTGTAACCGAAGAAGTGGGAATAGCTGGAAGAGAAGATAACCAAGGCTGAAATGCAAGGGGAATGCTGGAGCCGGAGTAGACGAAGAGACCGCGACAGCTTACGGAGAAAACCCATCTAACTAATGTAGATAAAGGTGTTTCATACCTTTACAGTAAAAATATGCCGTTTAAAATATTCCCTATCAGGCAGAATAATAAAAAATTGTCTTTTGTAATAACCTAACCCGGACAAGCCGGAGCCAAAGTTGTCATCCCTGAATTAGCAAGCATAAAAGCTTTCCCGTGTTAAATTTTCTTTCCGTTTTGGCAAGAATTTTACGATTAAGGGACTAATAACGTGGGAGATGATGCAGCTTGAACGACTTGAAACGTACGCCGTTGTATGACCGGCATGTCAGCATGGGGGCAAAAATGGTGCCGTTTGGCGGCTGGGAGATGCCGGTACAGTATACCGGTATCATTGAAGAACACCGCCAGGTTCGGGAAGACGCCGGGATTTTTGATGTTTCCCACATGGGGGAAATTGTCGTAGAGGGACAGTCCGCCCTGGCATCCGTACAAAAAATAATTACCAACAATGCAAAAAGGCTTGACCCGGGATGGATAGATCTTATCAAAAAGCAAATTATTGGAACGGGTAATTGCCAATCCTTTGTTAAAACTACAATAATTATATAACATGGCTACTTTTAATTTCAGGCATAATACATAATAAGAAGGAATTCCATTCCTTTGGGAGGAATAATTATGCCTGAATTCGGACCCCGGCAAGCGGGTGCCGTAGATATTGAAAGTTATAATCATATTGATGTACCCATACCCGTAGGGGTTTCCAACCATCATATACATTTAACTTTGGAAGATTTGGAACTGCTTTTCGGCAAAGGATATGCACTCACCAAACTGAAAGATTTGGGTCAGCCCGGTGAGTTTGCAGCCAAAGAGGCCTTGACGGTGGTTGGGCCGCGGGGGGTAATTGAGGGTGTGCGGATACTGGGGCCGCCGCGGCAGTTTACTCAAATAGAAATCTCCATGACCGATGCCTACCGTTTGGGCCTACGGCCGCCGGTAAGGGAGTCCGGGAATATAAAAGGCACACCGGGAGTGGCGGTGGTAGGGCCGCAGGGGGTAGTTGCCCTGGAAGAAGGAGTTATCCTGGCAGCCAGGCATATTCACATGCATCCCGATGACGCGGAAAAGATAGGTGTAAATGACAAGGACAGGGTGAGGGTACACGTTTCCGGCGAGCGGGCCCAGGTGATGGAGAACGTGCTGGTACGGGTAAGCCCCCAATACCGTCTGGAAATGCACGTGGACACCGACGAGGCCAATGCGGCCCTGCTGCATAACGGTGATACGGTTAAAATTGTGCATTAGATATTTTACAAGTAGAGCTCATGGTGTACATGAGCTTTTAATTATGCAAAAATTATTTGACTAATATGAATATAATTCTGTTGCAGGATTTCTGGGGTCGTTTGCGAATAATAGTACAAAATATCCTAAAAGCAATCATTGTAGCAGGTATATCTTCAACAGAAAGGAGATGCAGCGGTGGAGAAGGATAATCGCATCATCGTCACGGTACTGGGTAAGGATAAGGTAGGCATTATTGCCGGTGTCACAACTGTGCTGGCAGAGGCCAACGCCAATATCCTGGATATCAGTCAAACCGTGTTACAGGAATTTTTAACCATGATACTGGTGGTGGATATGGAAAAGTGTACCCTGGGGTTTGAGGAACTGAAAAACAAACTTAACGAAGCTGGGGAAAGAATTGGCGTACAGATAACGGCTCAACACGAGTCGGTTTTCAAGTACATGCACCGTATTTAGGAGGAAACAGTCATGCCTATTACCATTCATCCCAACGAAATTTTGGAAACCATCCGTATGGTCCAGACGGAAAACCTGGATATTCGTACCATTACCATGGGTATCAGTCTCAGGGCATGTTCCGGCGCAGACGGCAAGGAGGTAGCCAGGAAAGTTTACGATAGGATTACTTCCAAGGCTGAACGCCTGGTGCCTGTGGGTGAGGAGATACAGCAGCAGTTTGGTATTCCCATTATCAACAAGAGAATTTCCGTTACCCCGGTGTCTCTGATTGGTGGTCTAATTGAGCAGGAAGACTTTTATTTGGTGGCACGGGCAATGGATAAGGCAGCCGTGGAAGTAGGCGTTAATTTTATCGGCGGTTTTTCCGCACTGGTACACAAGGGAGTCACTCCGGAAGAGGAACAGTTGATGCAGGTCATCCCCCGGGCGCTGGCTGAGACCGAGCGGGTCTGTTCCTCTATCAACCTGGCCAGTACCAAGGCCGGGATAAACATGGACGCGGTGGCTGCCATGGGCCGCGTCATCAAGGAAACGGCTTACCTGACACGAGAGAGGGACAGCATTGGCTGCGCCAAGCTGGTGGTTTTTTGCAACGTCCCGGAGGACAACCCGTTTATGGCCGGGGCTTTTCACGGTATTGGCGAACCGGATGCAGTCATCAATGTTGGCGTCAGCGGCCCGGGAGTTGTGTTGCGGGCCGTAGAAAAAGAACCTGACGCGGACTTTGGCACCCTGGCGGAAACGGTAAAGAAAACGGCGTTTAAGATTACCCGTATGGGCGAACTGGTGGGCAGGGCCGCTTCCGAGAAATTAAATGCGCCCTTCGGTATAGTAGACCTGTCGCTGGCTCCCACTCCTGCAACGGGAGACAGCGTGGCCCAAATTCTTGAAGCTTTCGGCTTGGAACGCTGCGGCACCCACGGTACCACTGCCGCACTGGCCTTGTTAAACGATGCGGTGAAAAAAGGCGGTTCCATGGCATCTTCCTATGTGGGCGGTTTGAGCGGCGCTTTTATCCCCGTCAGTGAAGATGCCGGCATGATTCGCGCGGTGGAAGACGGCGCCCTTAACATAGACAAATTGGAAGCCATGACCTGCGTCTGTTCCGTGGGGCTGGACATGATTGCCGTGCCCGGTGACACGCCAGCGGAAACCATCGCCGCCATCATTGCCGATGAGGCAGCCATTGGCATGATCAACAATAAGACCACGGCGGTACGAATTATCCCCGCCTGGGACAAGAAAACAGGCGACCACGTCGATTTCGGCGGTCTCCTGGGCAGCGCACCGGTGATGGGACTAAACGGTTACAAAAGTGATAACTTTATCAAACGGGGCGGCAGAATACCGGCGCCTCTGCAAGCGCTGACAAACTAATTGAAAAAAGCCGGTATTTACCGCTCGATGCTTGAATAGCACTTCAATTAAGAAGTGTTATTTTTTTAAAATTGTATTTTTGCTGGTCGTTGTTAAACCTCCGGAAATTGGGAAGATTATATAATAACGTGGGAGGAAGAGAGATGCGGGATAAAAATGAATTGCTCAGCGAGCAAATAGAAAAGCTGGTATTTTATTTTGAAAAAATGCACCTGGCCCAGTATGTGGAGCTGTTACAGAACCCGTGGCGGCTTGCTTATGTGAATTTTCTTGCCGGCCTTGCCCGGGGGTTGGGTTACGGCCTGGGATTTACGGTTTTACTTGCCCTGGTAATTTTTCTTTTAAAACAGCTTGTGCTGTTAAACTTACCCATTATCAGTGATTTTATTGCCAGCATAGTACGCATGGTTATCGAACGTTACTAAACCCTTTTTTGAAAGAGGTGATTTTTTGTGACCAAAGATGTTGTTGCCGCCATTTTGGAAAGGAGAAGTGTCCGCAGATTTTCGGAAAGATCCATACCGGAAGTCACTATTGGGCGGCTGCTGGATGCGGCAAGGTTTGCCCCATCCGCCGGTAATATTCAACCATGGCATTTTTATGTGGTAATCAACAAGGATAAACAGGAAAAGTTGAGAAATGCGGCCTTGGGCCAACCGGCCGTCAGTCAGGCAGCAGCGGTAATAGTAGTTTGTGCCATCCCCGGCCTGGCCCAAAAAAGGTACGGTGAACGGGGTGAAAAGCTCTACTGCCTTCAGGATACCGCGGCGGCAGTGGAAAATATTCTGCTGGCTGCTACCGGCTATGGTCTGGGGAGTTGCTGGATAGGAGCCTTTGAGGAAAAAAGGGTCCGGCAAGCGCTGGACATGCCCGTGGAACATCTCCCGGTGGCCATGGTTGCCCTGGGTTACCCGGACAGGGAAGCCAAATCCCCCGTAAAAAAGCCGTTGGATGAGATTACCACCATCATTCGCTAAGGAGGAAATTTTCCATGCTGAGAGATATACAGTTTTACAAGAGCAGGCTGCTAAAAGCAAAAGCAGAGGCAAAAGAACAGCTAAATAATATTGAAGAGGGCGGTTTGGCCAATTCCCTCCAGGATTCCATCAGCGAGCTTTCCAGCTATGACAACCATCCTGCGGATATTGGCAGTGAGGTTTTTGAACGCAGCAAGGACTTTGCCTTGAGGGATATGGCCCTGGTCCGCCTGTCAAAAATTGACAGGGCCCTGGAGAAAATTACCGAGGGGAATTACGGTCTCTGCGACCGCTGCGGACAAGAAATAGGGGAGGAACGTCTGGCCGTGGAAGCGGAGACAAATATGTGTATTGAATGCCGCCGGGAATTTGAAGGCCGCGGTAATCCCAACGTGCGCCCGGTGGAAGAGGAAGTGGTGGCTATGCCGTACGGCGGTGAACCCGGCACTGTATTGGGTGAGGCGGATCAAATCGAGTATGACGGCGAGGACGCCTGGCAGGATGCCGCCCAATATGCCGAGCACGCGGAACAGACCGAGGCCGGCGCTTATTACGGCGGTACCGGTGAGGATGCGGAAAACACCGGGGAAGTGGAACCGGTGGAAGGTATTCCCTACTTCCGCGGTGCGGATGGTATGGCTTATGAAGATGTTTACGGCAAGGATGACGAAGCTTCCCCCGAAGAAGTGGTGCGCGGGGACGAGGGGTGGGACAGGAAACTCTAGTCAATGGGCAGGGTATCAAAGGTGTCGTCAGGTTTGCCGTAGGAAAAGACGATGGTGGTCTCGTCTTCTTCCAACTTGCGGTCAAAGTCACCGCAGTCCGTGTCTATGCCCCGCAGGGTGATGGTAATTTCGTCCAGGCTGCAGACACCGTCATCATTGTGGGTACAATTATAGGCTTCACAGCTTACAAGTTCCATTGGTATGCCTCCCTATCTTGAAATGGGTTGGTTTTGTAATAATTTACTTGGGCAGAACTTAATGGTATGATAGTATAGGTATTTGTATCGCCGTAACAGTTTTTGTCGTTGCGGCGTTTAAAACAAATCAGTTTTTTTAAATGGTGTCATTTATAATATTCTTTCCCGTATTGGAGGATAAAATGCAACTGTTATTAACTGTGGCGGCAATTTTAGCCCTGGACCAGGGGACAAAGTATTTTGTCAGCAGCTATTTTGAACAGGGACAGTCAATACCCATACTCTTGAATATTTTTCATCTTACATATGTGAAAAACCCCGGGGCGGCATTCGGGTTGCTGGCTTACCGGACTTCATTTTTTATTGTCATAACCATTCTGGTGACCGTGGTTATTCTGGTGATTTACCGGAAGGTCTCGCCCCGGAAAAGGCTGCTGCGTTTCGGGTTGGGCCTGCAACTGGGAGGCGCGCTGGGAAACCTCATTGACCGGATTCACAGCGGCCTGGTGGTGGATTTTCTGGATTTCAGGGTTTGGCCGGTTTTTAACTTTGCCGATGTGGCAATTGTGCTGGGGGTTTTTTTACTGGCTTTTGAGCTTTTACGGCATTCTGAAGAGGGAAAGGAAGTCTGATGTGGCCGATAAACAGGTTAATCACTTTACAGTTCAAGAGCATGATGGAAGGGAAAGGTTGGATGTGTTTTTGAGCCGGAAGCTTCAGTCCCTTTCCCGCAGTCGTATTCAGGGCTTGATTAAGGACGGGTGCGTTACCGTAGACGGTGAAAGCGCCAAAGCCAATTACCGCCTGTGCTCCGGCGAACTGGTAAGGATAATTATTCCACCACCAGTAGTACTGACTGTAAAACCGGAAAATATTCCCTTAGATATAGTCTATGAGGACGAGCACCTGCTGGTGGTTAACAAGCCCCAGGGGATGGTGGTCCATCCGGCGGCGGGAAACTACAGCGGTACTTTGGTCAATGCCTTGCTTTATCACTGTCGTGACCTTTCCGGTATTAACGGAGTGTTGCGACCCGGGATAGTACACCGTGTTGATAAGGATACATCGGGGCTGCTGGTGGTTGCTAAAAACGATACCGCCCACTGCGGGCTGGCAGCACAGATCAAAGCGCACACGGTAACCAGGGCTTACCAGGCGCTGCTCCATGGCAGCATGCCCGAACCCCGGGGTATTGTGAAAGCAGCTATCGGTCGGGATGCGGGAAACAGAAAACGCATGGCGGTGGTGGCCAAGGGGAAGATGGCGGTTACCCATTACCGGGTGATTGAAAGATTCCGCCATTTTACTCTCACAGAGGCCCGCCTGGAAACCGGGCGTACCCACCAAATCAGAGTGCATATGGCCTATTTGGGGTACCCGGTAGTGGGGGACCCCAAATACGGGCCGCGCCGGAATCCTTTTGGCCTGAAGGGGCAGGCTTTACATGCAGCTCTCCTGGGATTTCAACATCCCGTTAGCGGAATTTATCTGGAATTCAGCGCACCTTTACCCGAATACTTTCAGGAAATCATCCGGGAACTGCGCCTGGACAAGGGAGAATAGAGCTTTGGAAATTCAAGTGGAAATTTCCAAAACCGACGTCTTTACTATCGGAATTAACCTACGAGATTTTGAATGATGAGAAAAGACGCCTGGCAATGATGGAAGAAATTCTGACAACTTTATGAAAGCAATAGCTCTACCCATACGGGTAAAAGAGAGATCCAGCCGCATGCAAACAGTAGGGAGGGAGAGGTGTATGAAAACACTGTTGCTTGATTTGGACCGCACCCTGTCTCATATGGATTTGAATATATTTTTAAAGACTTATCTATTTGCCCTGGTCCGGGGCTTCACCCGGCATATGCAGCCCGGTGCATTTATGAAACAGGTGATGGCATCCACCGGGGTAATGGTAAAAGATAACCGGCCGGACTTAACCAACAAGGAAAAGGGATAGCATTTATTGCCCATCCTGCTTGTTGGCTTCCAAACGCAGCCGCGCGTACATACCTGCCAGTGAAAACAATGTTACCACAAAAAAGTCGCCGGTTACCTGTAACACTGGCGGCATTTTCGCTCCTAATCCCATGCCTAACAGGTAGGTAACCAGGTTAAAAGAGAGGGTGGCGGCCAGCACTGTGGTGACCAAATTTTGGCGTTTTTTTACCATCATGGTGACTAGCCACCCGCCGCTGAAGAAAGTTAAAAAGTTCATAATAATACTGGGAACCAGCCCTTGAGCGCCGCCGGTGAGGTAGATACTGGTGATAAACAGGCCAAACAAGAGACCTTGTATTACCAAAAATTGAGCCAGGGGCACAAGAATCTTCCTTTCTGAACTAAACTAACAACTATTTTAGCGTATAGTGGCCTCTTTTGTCCAACGGAATTGTTGCTAACGGGTTGCCTGTGGGATATAATATTTGGCGTATGACTAAGAAAGGGTGACTGCAATGGCTTTATCTTGCGGGCTGATCGGCCTGCCGGCGGTAGGAAAATCCACTTTTTTCAAATTGCTTACCGGCGCTGACATTAGCATTGGCGCTTACGCGGACCGCGCAAACATAGAAACCGCCAGTATTCCTGACAAGCGCATTGACTGGCTGAAAGAGCTTTACCAACCGAAAAAGACTACTTATGCTCAACTAAAAATTATCGACATTCCCGGGTTACAGGGATCGGGAAACAGCAGGGAATTTTTGTCCCAGGTGGCCAAAGTGGATGCCCTGGTCCATGTGGTGAGGGCATTTCCTGACCCGCAAATCTTTCATGTTCACGGCGGCATAGACCCCATGCGGGACCTGGATACGGTAAATTCCGAATTACTGCTGGCAGACCTGCAGTTGGTGGAGACCAGGATTGAACGTATCAGTGCTGCGAAAAAGCGTACTCCCGAGCAGGAACGGGAGTTGACAGTGATGGGAAAGCTGCAGGCGGTTCTGGAGGCGGAACAACGAGTGGCAGCAGTTGCTCTGGAACCGGAGGAAAAGGCGCTGTTGCAGCATGTCCACTTTTTCACGGATAAACCACTGATTGTGGCAGTAAATTTAAATGAAGAGCAACTGGCAAACGGTTACCAACAACGGGAGGAAATATTAAATTACTGCGGGGAAACGGGATTACCCGTACTGGAGATATGTGCCCGGGTGGAAATGGAAATCAACGAGCTTCCGCCCGCGGAGAGAGCGGAATTCATGGCCGACCTGGGCATCGAGACAGCGGGTATTTCCCGGTTGGCAAATGTTATTTACGACGCCCTGGGTTTAATTTCTTTTCTTACTGTAGGTAAAGATGAGGTGAGGGCCTGGCCCATTGAGAGGGGGTCGACTGCCAGGCAGGCTGCCGGCAAGATACATTCGGACATTGCCCGGGGTTTTATCCGGGCAGAGGTAGTTAGTTTTGAGGATTTCCATGAAGCAGGCTCCATGGAAGCGGTAAAAGCAAAGAACCTCTTGCGCCTGGAAGACAAGGATTACACTGTTCAAGACGGTGATATAATCAGCTTCAGGTTTAATGTTTAGATTATTAAGAAATGTATTTCATATCAAAGCCCCCGGGGTTTCCGCCTCGGGGGCTTGTGCTTGCGGTAAGGTCCTTGCTTAAATTGATTAGGTTTCCCCGGTAGTGGTACCGGAGGAAACTTTTTTTATTTGACATTCGTTTAATTTGGCAACTTGGAGCAGCATCATTTCCGGACCCGATGACCTTTCTGCCAGGCACGGGGCGGATTTGTTTGCAAGGCTATTCGTGATAAGAGTTTATTTGAGGCAAACTTACAGTTTGTTGAAATATTTCTGTAAAAAGCAGGTTTTTTATGGTAATAAAAAGAATATTATCCAAATATGAAGTATTCAGGTAGCAGTTGGCTATATGTACAGCTGTGAGATGCAGAAAAAACCTACCTTTTCATCAATTCTTAAAATCATGGATAGAGTCAGAATTGCAACATATTTATCTAATGACAAAATAGTCAGGAAAAAACGAAATTTTGACGATAGTGGTAGGAAAATAATCAAATTCCTGGGACTATCGGAAAGCTGTTTCGCCTGGAGTGGCGACTGGCATTTGCTGGAAGATATTAACTATTATAAACCTCTAAATGATTGTGTGATTGTGCGGAAATGGCACGATTATACAGAAAGGTGTCAAATAATTTTTGATAAATAAATAATGGTAAAAGATTACTATTAATATTAGTATATACAATTCTATTATTTCCTTTGATTTAATTTTATCTTTATAGTGGGGGAAGTGATTACATGGGTCCTTTTTCAGCCCAATCTGAAAATTACCTTCGAAGTTCAGGCGTACTGGTCGTCACGCTGGGAGTTGAGCCACAGGTTGTGACCATTGCACTGGACAATTTATTATCCCGCGGGGAAAAAATCAGTGAAGTTTCTGTAATTTACACAGAAAGTCCTAAAGTACGGGAATCCTTGAAAACTGTTGAGGGCGAGTTCGCGAGAATGATTTACCCGGGCGTTCGACTGCGGAGGTTTCCCGTTATTTCTTCAGATGGGCCGGTGAAGGATTTTTGCACAGAAAAGGACCTGCAGGCGCTTTTGCGTACCCTGTACGGAGAAATCCGCCGTGTTCGTAGGGAAAGCCGCATCGTAAACCTCTGCATATCCGGTGGCCGTAAGGTCATGGGGATAATGGCTATGGTTGTTGCCCAGCTTTTGTTTGGTCCGGAAGATCGGGTGTGGCATTTGGTCACAGAAGGATGGCAGCCCGGTGCCGACCGACGGCTGCACATTCCTCCTGAGGAAAAGGTTTGGCTTGTGCCCGTGCCCGTATTGCGTTGGAGCGAAGCCGGAATACTGATGCACACAGTAGCTGAGATGAGTGACCCTGATGAAGTGCTGGCCTGGTATGAAAAGCTTGACCGTGCTGCCCGAATAAAGCGACAGCGGGAGTTTCTTGAACGATGGTTGACCCGTGCCGAAAGGGAAGTGGTCTGCCTGGCCTGTCGGGGAATGGATAACGCTGCCATTGCTGTTGCCCTTTTTAAGCGGGAACAAACGGTGGCCAACCAACTTCGGGGGGTTTATGAGAAACTGAGAGACTGGTTGGGCTATCCGGACGGCAATGTTGACCGCCATAAACTGATAGCTGAATTTGCTCCATATTTTGCTTTGGTGGAGGGAGTGAAGAAACGTGAAGGTAATTAATTTTTCTCATCCGTTAACGGAGGAAAATTTAATGGAAATTGAGAAGCTGGCAGGGGCTGCGGTTTCAGAGGTAATTGAAGTACCCAGCCATATTGACCGGCAAAGCCCCCTGGAACCTCAGATTGCCTGCCGCCTGGACAATTTAGGTCTAGGTTTCCGGGAATGGCAAACCGAACCGATAATAATCAATCTCCCGTCTTTGAACTACAGCGCTGCTGTGGTTCTGGCTATGCTTCATGGGCGCATCGGCCACTTTCCGCCGGTTTTGCGCCTGGTGCCGGAGACCAAAGGAATTGCAACCCGTTTTAAAGTAGTGGAAATTTTAAACCTCCAATTTATCCGCGAGAGGGCCAGAGAGATTCGTTGAATTAGTATTTATTTCATTAATTATTAGAAAGGAGGTGATTGCAAACCTGATGTTGGCTATCGTTGATGCCTGTTTGTGAGATTCAAAAGGGGGGGATTTTATTGAAGGAATTGCGGTTGAGGTTAAAGTTTCTGACGCCTGCTTTTCTCGGTGGAGCAGACGGCAAAACCGCCGAACTGCGTCCGCCGTCATTAAAGGGGATGCTGCGGTTCTGGTGGCGTGCCGCGCATTCGGGCGACCCGGAAATGAAAATCAAGGAAGCAGAAATTTTTGGACATAGCAGCGGGAAGGGAAAGGCCAGTGTTTTTACCCTTCAGGTTCGGTCGAATTTTTCCGGCAGAAGTATCAGCCAAAATTTACTACCCAGTAACAGCGATACACAATATACAGTGAGAGGACGTAAACTGAATATTCTTGAATATCTTGCCTATGGGATTAAAAAGGTGCAAGGGGGCAGAACGTACGGCAGAGAATATATCAAACCCGGCTCTGAGTTTGACCTCATTTTACGATTTAAAACCGATAGGGAAGTGTTTATCGGAGAATTGTGCGAAGCGCTCAGGAACTGGGCATTCTTCGGCGGACTGGGGGCAAAATCTCGAAACGGATTCGGCAGTGTCGCCGTGGTAAGTGCATCCGGGCACCCGCTGCTGGAGGGACTGACGCAAACTATGGCAGCAGATGAGTTCAAGAGGGCGGCCGGGGACGGTGCGGAATTTCCTGAATTTACTGCTTTTTCCCGGGAGGCCAGGCTTTTTAGAACCAGAGAAACGTATGGTTCGTGGCATGCCTGCCTGGCAGAATTGGGCAGGGCCTATCGTGAAGCCCGCCTTTCCCTGGAAAATAAGGGGCAGTATCCCCTCCGCTCATTTATTGGGGCACCGATGATTGTAAATAAAAGGCAGGTTTCTCTCCTGGAGCGTCGCACAAAACCTTATTTTCTCAGGGTGCACCAGGAGGGAAATGGTCTGAGGGGTTACATTCTATGCCTCCCTTCCCGGTATTTTATAGATGCTGAAGAACCTGAGCCGTTCCAGAACGCAGGTTATACCGCGAAAAGGGCGGATGAGGAGTTTAAAGCCGCCTACAGTAAAATGAACGAGTATCTTTCAAGCAGGTTGGAGGAGATAAGATGAAACAACTTCATTTTTCCTTGGGACCGGTGCAGGGCTTTATATCTATGGCACGGCGGACGCGGGATTTTTGGGCGGGGTCCTTTATTCTGTCATACCTGGCCGGATGTGCCATGCTGGAGGTTATTAAAGCCAAGGGTGAGCTGAGAATCCCGGCAGTTCAGGATGAGAATGGAAAGATAATTGACCCCCTGCTGGAGGCTATATCTAAGCGTAGTAGCAGTAAAGGCATATTAGTGTCTGAAAGACTGGAAGTTGCCACCCTGCCCAACCGCTTTCAGGCTGAAGTGCCGGAAGATTTTAACCCGTCTTTGTGTGTGAAAGCGGTAATGGAGGCCTGGACGCAAATGGCGGAGGAGGTATGGCAGGCCTATGTGCAGCCGGCAGCTCCTTTTGGGAAGGACACGCAAAAAATATGGGAAAGGCAGATAAACGGCTTTTGGGAGGTAATTTGGGCTATAGGTGATGACCCGTCGCTGCTGGCTCTGCGGAAAAATTGGCGCACCTATGTGCCGCCGGTGGAACCAAAAGATAAATGCACCCTGATGGGCAGCATGCAGGAAATATCCGGCTATCTCCGCAGTCGGGAAAAGAAATTTCAGAATGAATTCTGGGAAAAGTTGCGTGGGCAGGTGGGAGACCTCAATCTGGCGGAAGATGAGCGACTGTGTGCCGTGGCGCTGGTGAAACGCCTTTTTCCGCTGGTGGCGGAAAGCTTTCTCTGGCGGGTGCCGCAGCGCTATCCTTCCACACCTTTTTTGGCTGCAGTGCCGTGGATTGAGCAGGTATGCAGACGGCAGCCGGAAAAGGCGCGGCAGTATGCGGCGCAGGCAGCGAAACTGCCCGGCGTTGGCCGCAGAGAAAATCCGGAGCGTTTTCGCAGGCTAAAAAAGGTGTTGGAGGATTATCCGGAAACCCGTGAATTTGCATCTCTGGACGGGAACTGTTTCTTTGATTCCTCCCTGGCCAATGCAAATAACTGGAATCAGAGGACGGGACAGGGGCTGAAGGGTGCTGACCTGCGCCGTGAGTTGAAAAGTAAACTTTTAAAACTTGCCCCGCCGGCATCACCCTTTTATGCCATGTTGACCATGGATGGAGACCGGATGGGAGAGCTACTGAAGGAATATCCACGTAATAATGTCAGCAGTGCACTGCTCAATTTCAGCAAATCTGTTCAGGATGCAATTAAGGATAATAACGGAGTGGTTGTTTTTTCTGGCGGTGACGATGTTTTGGCTCTTCTGCCGGTACAAGGTGCTCTTCCTGCAGCGGTACAGATGCAAAAGGCATATCGTCAGAGCTTTGCCGAGGCAGGGGTAGACAAGGGCACTATTTCCGGGGCAGTGGTGTACGCTCATTTCACTGTTCCGCTGACTGCCGTTTACCGGAAAGCCCACCGCCTGCTGGATGATGTGGCCAAGGAAAAGAGCGGCCGGGATAGCCTGGCAATTACCGTCTGGAAGGGGGCGGGGCCGGTACTGACATGGAGTGCACCGTGGAAGGTGGTAATAGCAGGAGAAAATAATGTGTTTGCCGGCTTAGTTGATGCTTTTCGGGGAGGAGATAAAGGTCAGAAGGAGTTCAGCAGCAGTTTCTTTTACAACTTACGCTCCCGTTTTGAAATATTGCAGGGGAAAGGTGAAAGAGAAACTTCTGAAATAGGTATTGATGGCGGATTAAAGCTTGCTGAAGAAGAAGATGTAGTAGATATTTTGACTGCCGAATATCTGAAAAACCGAGAGCGCCAGTGCACTCCGGAAGAAGCCAGGGAGCGGGTGAAAAAGCTGCTTGCTGTGTGCCGCCGTTGCTGGCGTGACGATAAAGGAAATATTTGCGAGTCAGACAGCGTATTGAGTTTTGACGGGGCTTTGCTGGTGAAATTTCTGGCGGGTGAGGAGGTGGTTGGATGAAATGGCAGAAGTGGACTTTTCGGCTGCTGGATACAGGTTTCTTTCGCGACGGACTTCCTTTTAACATGGGGGAAGGCGGCTACAATGTGGTTCGCAGTATCTTTCCACCCCATATGACCACGTTTCAGGGTGCTATCCGCACCAGCCTTGCCGCAGAGCGCGGTTGGGGTCCGGGACAGGAGCACCTGTGGCCGGAGGAATTGGGTTCAAACGATGACCTGGGCAACCTTCGATTAAGAGGGCCATATATTTTTATTGACGGCCAGCCGGCATTTTCGGCGCCGTTATCCGTCATCTGCTGCAGACACAGAGAAGCGGCTGCCGTTGATGGAGAAAAAGAGATGGGAAAATATGAATTTGTCCGGCTCAAACCCGGCAAAAAGGTGGATTGCGACATAGGCAGTGTTTGCCTGCCTGATAGAAGTAAGTCGTCAATGGGAAAAGAAGAACTTCAAAGTGTTTATATTAAGCGCTCTGGTCTGGAGGCATTGCTGGCTGGTGGAGAACCGGAAGACGGTGAGGTGGTGGAAAAGGGCAGGATTTGGAGCGAAGAATACCGCACTGGTCTGGAGCGCGATGACGATCTGCGTACTGCGGTAGAAGGCAAGCTGTACAACATTATCCACATTCGTCCTGAACGCGGGGTGGAACTGATTGTCATGGTTGCCGGAATACCTGAAGATTGGGAAATTAACCCTGTAAGGGTGGTAAACCTGGGTGGGGAAGGGCGGCTGGCAGCAGTAAGAATAGAGGCTGCTGATTTGGAAAATATTATTCCGACGATGTCAGTGCCTAATCCCGCAGCGGACGGTAGAATGCGGTTTACCGTAACCCTGATTACCCCTGGGTTATTTGACGATTCCCGGCAGGTGATAATTGAAGGTCCTCCCGGAGTTCCGGGCCGCTGTGTTTCTGCCTGTGTGGGTAAGGCTGAACTGCTAGGCGGTTGGGACCTTGTGAAAGGTGAACCCCGTCCTCTGGTACCTATCTTGCCTGCCGGCTGCACCTGGTTTTTTGAAGTGGAAGAGGCACATGCGGAGAAAGTGGCCGCTCTTCACGGCCGGTGTCTGGGTAATAGGACTGAATACGGGTTTGGACAGGTTGTAATCGGAAAATGGGAGGAGGATATCTAGTGAAAAGTATTATTATTGGTTTGCTCGCTGAGACCAGCCTACATCCGGGAGCTGGCCAAACTGCAGAAGTCATAGACCTGCCGGTGGCCCGGGAGGTGTCTACCAGTTACCCGGTCATTGTGGGCTCCAGCATGAAAGGAGCGCTGCGGGACCGCGCAGAACAAGAGTGGAAAATGGAAAATAAAGAAGAAGGAGAACAAAAAGTGAAGGAAATTTTTGGGCGGCAGGATACGGCCGGAGCCGTTGCAGTAACTGATGCCCGGCTGCTGCTACTGCCTGTCCGCTCGCTGAACGGGCACTTTAAATGGGTTACCTGCCACTACCTGCTGGAACGCTACCAGCGGGACATGGAATTGGCCGGTTTTACCGTCGAGCTGCCGGAGTTGCCGGAAGTTGCCGATGAAAGTGCTATAGCAGAAGGGCAGAGAAGCCTTTTTCTCGAAGAACTGTCCTTTGACATCGTAACTGCCGATATGGGCGGATTTGCCCGGGCAATTAATCCGCTGATCCGCCACCAAAAGGTTAGGGAACGCCTTCCCGGTTCGCTGGTAGTGGTAAATGATAATATTTTTGCATACTTTGCCAAATATGGGCTTCAGGTCAGCGCTCGAAATGAATTGTATAAAGACACCAAGACCAGCAAAAATTTGTGGTACGAAGAGACTGTGCCGCCGGAAAGTCTTTTTTACAGCCTGATAATGGCCCGTCCAGGAAAAGAAGCGGCATTAGATGAACTGGTCCGGATTTTTGCGAAGCGCCCTTATCTTCAGGTAGGGGGTAATGAGACGGTCGGACAGGGATGGTGTGCGGTTTCCTGTTTAATAAATGGGGGTGAAGGATAGTCATGCTGGAACTGGAACGAGCTGAAACTGCTCTGAGGAAGGTTCGTAATATAAAAGAAACTTTAGATGTCGAAGAAGCGGACAGGTTTGCCTCATACGTTGAAGGTTTGCCGGCTGCTATACTAACCAATGGCCTGGGTCAGGCGCTGGCCACTCTGCTGTCAAAGTCCGGTCAAGGCCGCAAAGACCCCCATTATAAGCTTTATGAATGCGTCCAGGATTGGCTTTGCCGGGATTCCTCCCAAGCGCCGTACCGTTTGGCTGAAGATTTAATGGACGCCATAGTCAGCAATGACCGCCAAACCTACCTGCGTGCTCAAACTGAGACCTTGTCGCTGCTGAAATGGTTGAAGAAGTTTGCAGTAGCTTATTTAAAGAAAGACAAAGGGGGGCGTGGGGATTGAGCACACCGCTGTATTCTGGAATTGCTGTGCCTAATAGTTATCGGAGTCAGGATATGAACACCGGTCTGTGGTTCGACAAATTTTGCGATAGGTGGCAGAGAGACGGCAGATACTGGAGACTTGGCGA
This sequence comes from uncultured Thermoanaerobacteraceae bacterium, assembly GCA_964529795.1. Lineage (GTDB taxonomy): Bacteria > Bacillota > JADQBR01 > JADQBR01 > JADQBR01 > CAZGXM01. Next base: position 10,860 of record CAZGXM010000006.1, on the reverse strand, counting down.
TGAGAAGAGCGCTTGGATCAAGACGATAAGTGGGCAGGCGGTTGGAGATTCTGCTTTGCTGGAAGAATTTGTTAACCGGCTGGGCTGTATGGCAATGGCTTTGCAGGGAGAGGTGCGCTGTTTTACCACTGACTGGCGTTTTGTTACCGGCATCGGGAGAGATCACCCTGTGGAAAACGGTTTTGTTTGGCATCATGTGCTGGGCGTTCCCTATCTCCCCGGTTCTTCCATCAAAGGTGTGGTGCGTACCTGGGCCGAGCAATGGGAAAAAGATAAACATCCTATCGGGCGAATTTTCGGCCCTTCAGATGGGGAAAAGAGTGCAGGCAGCGTTATATTTTTTGATGCTCTTCCACTGAAACCGGTAAAGGTCCAGATAGACGTAATGACCCCTCACTATACCCTGTATTACCAGCAGCAGGGAAAGTCCCAGCCGCCCGGGGACTGGTTTGCCCCGGTTCCTATACCTTTTTTGACTGTGACTCCTGACCAGCTGTTTTTATTTGTAATTGCTCCACGCAGACCGCATCACCCGGATGACCGACGGGACAGTAAGCTGGTCCTTGAATGGCTGGAGGCAGCTCTCCAGGGAATCGGCGCTGGGGCAAAGACTTCTGTCGGGTACGGGCGTTTTACAAGGCGGCGCGACCTGGAGGAGAAGCTGGTTGGACGGTGGCCATTACTCCAGCCTGGAGATGAGCCGGGTAAAGGTGAAACTGAAGCTCAGCCCGCAGTATTCTTTAGTGACATCAGGGCGGAAATGGAAGCAGACGGATACAGCACCGACGAGGAACACTTTATGCTTGTCTTGACTACCAAATGGCTGGAGAAGATAAAGGATGCAGAAACAGAGACTGCTCAGAAAAAAGAGATTGCCCAACTTCTGACGGAATGGTATCAGAAGAATAAGCCTGGGCAGTGGAAAAAACCCAATAAAAAGAATGCCAAGAAAATTGCTGTCATCAAGAGTGTGCTGGGCGAATAAATGAAATGGTGTTTTTGGCATTTCTTTTTGGAAAGGGTTATTTAAGGGAGGGAAAATATGATGCCGCGCTTATTTCTTTCTACAGTTGGTACCAGTTTGTTAACCAATTATGCTGTCAGCCAGGGGGACAAAAAAATAAGTTTGCTGTTAAGGGATACTGCTAATTTTTCGGGAGAAGAGCTTACTGACGGTCAGAAAGAGGTGATCGACCGCATTGCTGCAGCGGCTGAAGCAGAGTTAAAAGATGCTGATTTTACAGAACTGCGTTCTTTGAGTGCCGAGTTAAACGGCTTATATACCTACGGCCAATCGGAAGGTAGAATCAAATTAGAACCGAATGATTACCATGTTTTACTTACCACGGATACTTATCAGGGACTAAAAACAGCACATCTGCTTGAAAATCACCTGAGAGATGCGGGTGTAAAATCAGTGGAAATTGAGGCGCCGCGTGGGCTAAGCACCAAAAACCGCAGCAGATTTACTTCTGGGGTAAAGGACGTCATAAATTGGTGTGAAGAAACCCTGCCGGGTTATAGGGAGAGCCGGTACCGGATAGTTTTCAACCTGGTGGGCGGATTTAAGAGTCTGCAGGGCTATATGAGCACCCTGGGAATGTTTTATGCCGACGAAATAATATATATTTTCGAGGCTCCAACTGCGGACCTCATTCGAATCCCCCGCCTTCCTGTGGTTTTTGACGAAATTCCGCTGCTCAGGGAAAAGGCAGTTATTTTTGCCTTCATGGAAAACGGGCATATCGCTACCAAGGAAGAAGTAGAGGATATCCCGGAGATTTATTTGGAACACGACCAGGAAGGTAGCTATACTTTAAGCACCTGGGGGCTGTTGGTCTGGAATCGAAACAAGCAAGATATTTTGGGCGGTGAACTTTTGGAGTTTCCGGGTCTGATTTACGAGAGGACTTTTAAAAAAGATTTCAACTCCATATTTGAACGGTCACGGAAAGCTAATATACAAACGAAGCTGGCCAAAGTTTCACTTCTTTATCGTGAGCGCGGTCTGGAAGCACTCTGCAGCAAAGGCGGAGGCTTATATTATAAGGATTATGAAAATAAGGTAGCACCATCCGGCAGAAATATCGGGCATTTTCGGATTAATTTGGATTGGCGTATTTCCTGTGTGCCTGATGGGGAAAATTTGGTTTTGCGCTGCGTGGGCCCGCATGATTATGTTAATGAAAATCCATAAAAGACCTATTGCTGGTATCAACTGCTTCCGGTGCGGAAAACAAGTTTATTTTTAAAGTAGCTGTTTGAGAGGAAGGATATAAGATATGCAGTTAACAGTTTATTTTCATGCGCGTGGGCAGGTGGAGGTGCCGGTGCACTACGGCACTCTCCTCCAGGGGCTTATTTATCATCAGATGGACAATCCCGTCCTGCGCAGCTATTTGCATGAGCATGGATTTGTTTTGGAAAAACGCGGCTTCAAACTCTTTACCTTTTCACGGCTGATGGGAAAGTCAGTCAGGTATAACCGGGACAGCCGAAGTTTGACCTATACGCCGCCCATAAAACTGGTCATTTGTTCTCCGATTTCGTTTATCCTGAAAGAGTTGGGCACCGGTTTGCTGCGCCAGGGCTGTGCCCGGTTGGGCGATGTTCAGTTGGAGGTTAAGGAAATGGCCGCAGCCAACCCCCGGGTCAGTTCAAGGTCCATACGGGTTCAGATGCTTTCTCCGGTGGTCATGTACAGCACGACAAAATCAAAAAGCGGCCGTTCTTACACATATTATTATTCTCCCTTTGAACCCCGTTTTGCGGAGCTTATCGGGGCAAATTTAGCCAAAAAACACCTGCTCATTTACGGGCGCCGGGCTGAAACGGAGGATTTTTCATTCCGCCCGGCACGAGTAGAGGAGAAGGATTTTAAAATAACCCGTTATAAGGATACCATCATCAAGGGTTGGATGGGTGAGTATTATCTGACCGGCCGTCCGGAACTCCTCCAGGTGGCCCTGGATGCAGGCCTTGGTGCAAAAAATTCCCAGGGATATGGGTGCTGTACAATGGTCACATAGTAATTTATTACTAATAATGATGTTATGTACTGTTCTCGTCAGTATTGAGGCAGTGGTATATACTGATGATAATGATTTTAGAATGGAGGTGAACAGTTCTGTTAGAAGCGATTACTTTGTTAGGGAAAACTTTTTCCCGGGACGGCGACCCCATAGAGGATCTGATTCTATCACTTTCTACGCCCCCCAAGGTAGATAAGCAGTACCTGGTAAGACTTAACTTTATTACTGAAGGGACAAAACCGGAACTGATGGCAGACATGGTGGAAATTGATCCCACAGTACTTTCCCAATACCGCTGGGTGGGGAATAACGTCGGCAATAGGCCTCAACTTTTCCTGACCACGGATAGAGTTGATTATTTGGTTAGCAAGACCCTGCCTAATTTAACAGCCTATCTAAAGGAAATTGGTCGGCAGGGATGCAGTCTTTATCAAAAGGCCGATCTCCTGACAAAGACTTTTTTTAGCAAACTTCCTGATGGAAATCCCATACTGGATCCAGAAAAGGTTGGTTTTCCTGGGAAAGGAATTATCCTCAAAAGCACGTGGGAGGACATTCCAGGCAAGCCGCGGGATAAGACCAAGAAGGTTATTCAGCTATTGACCGGGGCAGTAAAACGTCATTTTCTGGAGACGTTGGGCTTAAAGTCTCCGGAGATGGGCTTGTGGACTGTGCTCTTGAATGGTGAGATCCTGGCATTAGACCCTGCCTATGCAGAAGTGGTGGTAAAGAGCAAGGGAGGGGCGGTGACAGAAGGAAGCAAAAAAAGTATGTCGGGTATTTGCTCCGTCTGCGGCTTGGACAAGAGTTCGGTAACCTTTGACCTTTCCGGGTTGGATTTTTTGAAGTACTACATTACAGATAAAATAGGCTTTGCTTCCGGGGTAAGTGAAGAAGGATTTAAGTGCACCTTTTTGATTTGTTCCGACTGTCTGAAGGCAATGATAGTGGCGGAAAAGTATGTTCGCCAGCACCTTGGCCTTCGGGTCGGGCCTGTTCGATTTTTAGTACTGCCTGCTTTTCTCATTGAGCCGGAAATCTGCCGGGCAGACTTGGAAATCTGGGCGTCGAAGCTAAAGTCGCGGGTAGGGGCAGTGAGCAGATTGTCCGGGTGGCTGGAAAGCCTTGGCGGGAGGGACAGCCTGGAAAATGAACTGGAAGATTTTTTGGAAGAAATACCATACGATAACCTGGCGCTGTTGAATTTCCTTTTTTATCAGAAAAACCAGAGCGAATTTCGGGTATTGGCACTGGTGAAGGACGTGGCACCCAGCCGGATAACGCATCTTTTGCGTCACAGTTACCGACTGGCGACAAAAGGTGAAGCCCTGTTGGGTGGTTACCTGCAGGCATGGTGGCTGGACCTGAACCGCATCTACCAGCTCATACCTATCAGTGAGGGCAGGCGTGGGGCAGAACACAAGAAGCTCCTTTATATTTATGAAGCACTGCTTGGCCAGCGCCCGGTAAACTACCGTTTTCTGCTGGAACAGTTTGTATCCATGGCAGCAATTTACCATACCGGGAGTTTTGAAGGGACCAACATTCGTCCTCCTATGCCGGGGTATGAAGAACTGGAGATGGCTAATCGGGTACTTCAGGCCAATTTGTTACTGATGTTTTTGCGGGAAGAACAGCTTTTAGAGGGGGGGATGTTATTGAGCGGGCCGACGGAACTGGAAGGGCTGAAAAAGCCGCTGCAGGATTACATTAGGGAAATGAAATACGGCGAACCAGCGGTGGTACTTTTCCTGCTCGGTTATCTGATGAACCAAATCGGGCGTAAGCAGGCAGAGGCAGGTTATCAACAAAAGCCGGTTTTGGAAAAGATTAATTACGCAGGGATGCTGTGGAGTAAAGTGGTGCAGTTGTCCAATGTTATTTTCAATCAACTGAGGCAGTATGATGTCCTGCGCTATAATGAAGGGATTTTTGCCATCATGAAGAGGTTGTTGGATGCTCATCGGAGGGATTGGCAACTTTCTCCGCAGGAGAACGTTTTCTATATTCTTTCCGGTTATGCCTTTGCGACTCGAGAAGCAATCAGGGCAAAGGAAGAAAGCAAAGGCAAGTAAAACATAAGTTAATAAGGGGGAACTGAAAAATGGGTGGAATGGTTAAACAAAACGGAGAAATTCTTTTTCTGTATGATGCGAAAATGTGTAATCCAAACGGAGACCCAGACGATGAAAATCGTCCGCGTATAGACACCGACTGGGAGCGCTGCATGGTTTCAGATGTTCGGTTTAAGCGGTATATCCGTGATTATTTGGAAGAAAAAGGTCATACTATTTACGTTACCAAAACAGAAGGGCTGGTGGAAGCAACTGCACGATTAAAACAGGTGCTGGCTAAAGACAGCCCGACTGGTGCAGACCTTCCTGTTTTACTGAAGAAATTAATTGATGTCCGGCTTTTTGGAGCCACCATGCCCATTAAGGGAGACCGTAGGGGTGGGGGTGAAGCAGTGAACCTGACCGGTCCGGTTCAGTTTACCTGGGGCCATTCCTTGAACCGGGTGCAGCTGGTGGATTCGGTGACTATTTCCTCCCAGTTTGCCACCCGGGAAGGGGCGAAGCAGGGTACTTTCGGGAAGGACTACAGGTTGTATTATGCGCTGATTGGCTTCCACGGTGTTATCAGCGCCAGGCGTGCCGCAGCGATGCTGGCCAGAGCTGAAGGAGATAAAGATGCTGTTATCTGTGAAGAAGACCTCATTCTTCTTGACGAAGCAGTGCTCAAGGCCATCCCGCTGTTGGCCACCCGTTCCAAGATCGGCCAGTATCCCCGGCTGTATGTCCGGTTTGTGTTTGCTGATAACGAAACCTTCATGGGCGATCTGCGCGAAGATTTGAAATTAACGGCGGAGAGAGGGCTACGCGCAGTGAAGGATTTTACGCTGGAAATAGGAGACCTTGCCCGCCGCCTTGAACGGGTGCGGGAGCGCATTGAACAGGTGTTTATCTGGCAGGATGCGGACCTGATTACCGTTGCGGATGGGGAGGAGGTTTCCATGGCTTCATGGATGAGTGATATTTTGGGTGCCGGTAAAATAATAACAATTGAGGGGATCTGATATTTTGAAACAGGTACTCATTTTTGACATTACCGGTCCAATGGCGCATTTTCGAAAGTATTATACCAACTCCTCATCTCTGACTTACGGTTTTCCTCCGCGTACCGTGATGATGGGCATGGTGGCAGCCGTAATTGGATATGAACGGGACACCTATTATGAGCTACTGGGCCGGGGGCGTTTTGCAGTGACCCTGAAAGTGCCTGGGCGCCGCTTGGTTCAGACTGTGAATTATGTGCGGACGAAAAAAGAGGATCTTACCAAGTTGAGGCGTATGGGTCGGGTGCGGGGTACCCAGACGCCGATAGAATTTCTTTTGCCGGGGGGCAATGAGCGCAGGCTACGTTTCCGTATCTTTTTTTCTCACCCTGATGACGGGTTAATGGGGGAGGCAGCAGCCCGTTTGCGGGAAAGCAGGTCCTATTATCCTCTGTATTTGGGACTGACTGAATGCATTGCTGCCGGGGAGTATGTATTTCTTGCCGGTCCGGATGACTATGAAATACTTCAGGCGGGAACGGTAGTTAACCTCACTTCAGTTCTTAACGCCGCATCGCTTAAAGAAATCCTGTTGGACGGCGAATCGCCGTCCCGCCGATTAGTCCGGGAAAGGGCGCCCCAAAGTTTTGGACCGGGACGCACGCTGCGTGCGCCTATATCAGTCATCTACGATGCCGGAGCAAATTTACTGAACGTCCGCTTGGATGTTCCTGCTTATTGTTTTCCTCTGGGGGACAGGGTGGTTGAAACAGTGGCTTTTCTGGAGGGGTAGAAATGCTTCATTATGCACACAAGGAAGGAAGACGTTATCGTCTTTTAAGTGTTCATCTGGCTCGGGTGGCAGCAGGGGCTGCTGCCCGACTGCGGCCTTTACCGCATCGACGGGAACTTATTCCTGCGGCAATATTAGTTGGTCTGACTCATGATTTCGGCAAATACACTACATACTTTCAGCATTACCTGCGGCAGGGCAGTGGGGGCGCCCTCAAACAGCACGCATTTATTTCCGGGCTTTGGGCAGTCCATCTGGCTAGCCGGCTGGAATTGCCTGCTTCGCTGCAAATGGCGGTTTTCCTTTCCGTGATCCGGCATCATCAGGGGCTGGTTGCTCCGGATGAGTTCTTGGTACCAGAGCGTAATCTGATCCTGCCCGCGGAAACTCTCGATCCGACGATTGGTGGGCGGTTTCAGGTGGTACAAGACCAGGTGGCGGATCTGCGCAATCAGGCTGGTGCGGTTGCCAGATCTCTATTTTTTAGTGCACGCAGGGCGGCATCGTGTGTGGAGAGGCAGGGTATCACGGTGCCAGACTGGCTGGAACTGAACTGGTCACAGATTCTGCAGGAATTTTTAGACCAGTGGACGACTGCATACGGAAAGCTGTATGGGCAATGGCGAAAACTGAAACGCCGGGCAGAAAAGGATCTGAAAAACTATTTTACCCTATTAAGCCTCTTTTCTGCCCTTATCGATGCCGACAAAATCCATGCAGCAGGTTTAGAGGAGGGAAAGAGGGCTGCCTTTCCTGCAGAAGGAGAAATGGTGGAACGTTACCGTGCAGTTCGGTTCAGTACTCCGCGGACTCCTATGGAAATACTGCGAGAAAATCTCTACCGGAATGTAACTGCCCGGGTAAAAAAGGCTTCCCACGGACAGAGAATTTTTACTATAACTGCTCCTACCGGTTCCGGGAAAACTTTGGCGGGAATGCATGCCGCTTTTTGCCTGCGCAGTCGGTTAGCGATTGGAAATGGTCCCGTGCCCCGCATAATTTATGCTCTTCCTTTTACCAGCATAATTGATCAGACATTTAACGTAGGAAAAGAGGTATTGCAGACAGGGCTTGCCTTACCCGATGACTTTATTCCAACATCCTTGCTCTTAAAACACCACCATTTGGCAGAAATTCATTATCAGGCAGCGGGCGGCGAATCGATGTCCCTTGACGAAGCGCTCATGCTTATTGAAAGCTGGCAGAGTGAGATTGTGATTACCACCTTTGTTCAGCTTTTTCATACTTTAATCGGTTATGAAAACAGGATGCTGAAAAAGTTCTGCCGGCTAGGCGGTGCAATCCTCATACTGGATGAGGTGCAGAATATTCCGGTGGAATACTGGCCCCTGGTAGAAGAAACTCTGCGACAGGCATGTGAACAGCTGGACATGCGAGTCATTCTAATGACAGCTACTCGCCCGGAATGGTTTAGTAAATATGAGGCTCTGGAACTGGCAGGGGATCCCGAAACTGTTCGACAACAGTTCCGGGCGGTGAATAGGGTGGCTGTTATCACAGATATTACCCCGCTGACGGTGGATTCAGCCGTGGTAGACTTTCTTCGCTGCTATTGTTCTGATTGTTCTTACCTGGTGGTATTGAATACTATTAAAAGTTCTATTGACTTTTATGAGGGACTGCGGGAGGAATGGAGTAGGAAAAGACCACCGCTTTACTATCTTTCCACGAATATTGTTCCGGCAGAGCGGGAACAGCGTCTTGGAGAAATACGTACCCGGTTGGAGCGGGGAGAAAAGCTGGTTCTGGTGTCTACTCAGGTTGTAGAGGCCGGTGTGGATCTTGATTTTGACGAAGTATGGCGGGACATCGGGCCAGTGGATTCGGTAGTTCAGGTGGCAGGACGGTGTAACCGCCACTTTAAACAGTCGCAGGGGAAGGTCCGATTAATGCATCTTGTTGACCGGGAGGGGGAGAGCAGCCAGTCCCTGGCTTCCTTTGTTTACGGCAAAATACATACGCTGGCGGCCCGCAGACTTTTTGCAGCCTGGAATTATCTTGAAGAACCAGATTTTTTTGATGCTGTAGGAGATTATTTTTCCACTGTGCGCCGGATGAAATCCATGTCCAAAAGTGAAGGACTGCTCGAAGCCATGGTAAAATTACGCTTTTCCAGATGGGCGGCAAGTGAGGATAGTCCTGCTGTAAAGGATTTTGCCTTGATTAGAAACCTGCCTCATTATATACAGGTTTTTGTGTGTACAGATGCTGTCGCAGAAGATATTTGGAACCGGTATCAGACTACAGTTGCTGGAGAGCGGGACTTGAAGCGTCGAAGAGAGGCCTTTCTCATCCTCAAACGAGATTTTCTGCGTTACCTGGTCTCCGTACCGGCTGACCTGCTGCTGCACCGGGTGGATAGTGAGTTACAACCACCGGTTATACACTCCTGCCTGATAGATGAGTTTTATGATGCTGAGACCGGTTTTAAGCGGGTGAAAGATGAGGGCGCGCTTATTTATTAATGTGAATGTCAAGAAAAGGTTGATAGGGTAATAGACGTGATATGAAAAGTTAACAGGAATAACAGCAAGCCAGAAACCATGACGGAGGGCCAAGAAGGCCCTTTTAGAGAGGTGAGAAGGTTGTGGCAAGTGATATACGGGTGATTGGAAGTTTTATCCAAGCCATGATGATTTGCCAGCGGCAGGTCTGGCTAATGTCACGGCAGATTTGTCCTGATGAGGACAATATTTTCCTGGAACTGGGCCGTATGATAGGAACTCGTGCTTACGGGCGTGAGCGCAGAGAGGTGCATCTGGGGCACTTGAATCTGGACCTGGTGCGGAGAGGAGAACGTGAACTGGTGATAGGTGAAGTCAAGAAGTCTTCTCGCGCGATTAACGCTGCCCGGATGCAGTTGGCATTTTATTTATACGAACTGAGGGAAATAGGAATTGAGGCCGAAGGAGAACTGTTGTTTCCCGAAGAGCGCAGAAAGGAGCGGCTATTGCTGGACACAGATTTAATAAAACAGGTGGAAGAATTGAAAAGCCAAATTATCACCATTATTCATCAGGACAAACCTCTTACAACAGAGAGGATAACGTTTTGCTCCAAATGTGCCTATGCGGAGTTATGCTGGGCATAAAGACAGCTTTAGTTAAAAAAGCCAATTTAAGGGATTTAGTACTTAAGTATTATGGGTATATAAGAAGGTGGTCTAATGCAGAAAACTCTTTATCTATTTGCCAACGGAAGGTTAAAACGGAAGGATAATACCATATGTGTGGAAAGTGAGGAGGGAAAAAAATATTTTCCTGTAACCAGCCTTCGGGACATTATCATTTTTGGTGAGGTAGATCTAAACAAAAAATTGTTAGAGTTCATGCAGGAGAATGAAGTTATACTGCATTTTTTTGGATACTACGGGAATTATGTTGGTAGTTTCTATCCCCGCGAACATTATAACTCCGGGTATATTATTCTTCGACAGGCAGAAAATTACCTAGATTCGGACCTTCGACTTAAACTGGCCCGGAAATTTGTAGAGGGTGCGTTGGCCAATATACTGCAGGTGCTGCGCTACTACCAGAACAGGGGAAAAAATTTGTCTGCTTACCTTGAGCCGATAATAAGTTTGACTGCGGACAGGTTATCACTCTGCGGCAGTATTGAAGAATTGATGGCGATTGAAGGTAATGCTCGGGGTTATTACTATGATAGTTTTAATGTTATTTTGGAAGGGTCTTCGTTTGCAATCAAAAAGCGCAGCAAAAGGCCTCCGTTAGATCCTATAAATGCTCTTATAAGCTATGGAAATTCGCTGATTTACACTAAGGTTCTTACTGAAATTTATAAGACACATCTGGATCCGCGCATTGGCTATCTTCATGCAACTAATTTCCGGCGTTTTACCCTGAATCTCGATGTGGCAGAGATATTTAAGCCAATTTTGGCCGACCGAGTGCTTTTCAAACTGTTGGGCAAGAAAATAATCGGACCGGATGATTTTGAAC
>CAZGXM010000005.1:0-76601 GCA_964529795.1 uncultured Thermoanaerobacteraceae bacterium | reverse complement strand
TACTTTCTGCTGCCACCAACCTTTGTCATGTGATCACCTCGAGATTTCTTCCCCAGTTAAATGTGTCCAATCGGAGTATGTATCTATATCCTGAACTACCTGCTTAAATACGGTTGGTACTGCCAACGCCTTGTTTCCCAATTCATTTAATACCTGTCTTCCGCCCCTGTCCCCGGTAATGGTTTTCAAATTAGGGAACAAATCTTTGTGAAATATTACAGGATTACCCCGCCGGCCGTTATAAAGCGGGTATACTGCGGGAGGGGCCTCCAGTTGGAATGCAGTCAGCAGTCCCGAGAAAAGTTGAGGAGGGATGGAAGGTTGATCGCCAAGGACAAACATGGCCCCGGCATAATGTCCATTTACAGCTTCAAGCCCTTTTCTCAAACTCCCTGACTGTCCTTGTTTGTAGTTTTCGTTCATCACAAATGTAACGGGGAGACCCGCCAGTTCTTGTCTTACAAGCTCATGTTCATGCCCCAATACAACAATAGTCTTTTCTCCGACTGCTTGGATAGTACCTTCGGCCACATGCCGGATTATGGTTTTATTCTTCCAGGGTAAAAGCAGCTTATTTCTATCACCCATCCGGGTAGAGCTTCCTGCCGCCAGGATGATCCCTGCTACCGGCAGACGTGCTCCTTTAGTTATTCTCTCTAAATGGACTGAAGGAAGCAGGCTGCCTGCCAGCACGACATCATAACATGATTCCGCCAGGTATTCACCTAACCGGCGGTATTTATCAATATCCTTTTTTCCCAGCTGGTTGAGGAGGAGTATTCTCCTGGCATATGGTGCCTGCTGCCTGATACGTCCCACCAGTTCTTTCTGTATGTTTGCAAGCAACCAGGTGGTCACTTCACTTTCCCCGGGAAAGCCGGTGGATGCTGTTACCAGTTGGGAGCGGTGTACAAACTGGTCATTAAGCGGTTTCCCCACTACAGACATTCCTGCAACTGCAGTGACAAGCGTAGCAGAAGAAGGGATAACCGGTTCATATTCTGCGTATCCCTTTAAGGGTCTACGGGCAGCACCGTCAGCCTCTACTAGTATGAAGGGAAAATATTTTTTCAGCACATCAACCCACTGTGGTGGAATACCGTGCAACTTTTCACCTACCCGGCGTCTCCCCAGGACCATAATACCTTTGTGATGTTTTTCTGACTGTCTAACAGCATCTTCCAATGAAGCAGCCAAGGTTACCGGGCATTCGGACGGGAAATTAATTTTCGTGGTGGTTGTTACCAATACCTTTTCCCGGGCTAATTCTGCTGCCAAGGTGAACATGGCCGTGGTCTTCCCGCCGCCTCCCGCCAGAGAAATTACTTCTCCCTGCTTTATTCCCAAGGCATCTTTTAAATACTGCATAAAAATTCTCCTAACCCGGACAAGCCGGAGCCAAAGTTGTCATCCCTGAATTAGCATGCATAAAGGCTTTCACTTGTTAAATATTCTTTCCGTTTTGGCAAGAATTTTCCGATTAAGGGACTAAATGGTACCAAAACTGCAGTTAGGAAAATGACAGCTATCACAATCGCGGCACAGCCCACCGACTCCCGAGGCGGCAATTTGTTCAAAGCTGATACTTTCACCAGCCAATATCCTCGGCAAAAATTTATCAAAAACCGTAGCCGGTGAATGCATTACGCATCCCGGCAACCCTAAAACAGGTACGTCATTAAGGTAAGCCAGCATAAACATGGCACCGGGGAATATAGGTGTGCCATATGTTATTACTTTTGCTCCTGTTGCCCTGATTGCTGTGGGTGTTACATCGTCAGGGTCAACGGACATACCGCCACTGATAAGGATAAGATTAAGGCCTCTTTCAGCCTGCTTGAGGATCTCAGTGGAAATTTTTTCTGCAGAATCCGGCAAGCAGGCCTTTGCTGCCAGTTCCACTCCCAACTTTTCAAGTTTTGCCTGTACTTTGGGGCCAAACTTATCTTCAATTCGCCCGTAGTAGACTTCATTGCCTGTAACGATCATCCCTGCTTTTTTAATTTGAAACGGCTTAACTTCTAGAGTCCATGGAGCAGCCGCGGCGATATTTTCCGCCAAGTGAATTTTTTCTTCCTTAACTGCCAGGGGTATTACTCTCATGCCAGCAACTTTTTCCCCTTGACTGACATGACTGTAATCGGGAAGAGTGGAAATAACCACTTCCCCCAGCATATTTATGCGTGTGAGGACATCTTGATTTATTCTGAGCAGGCCATCCGTTTTTGCCAAAAGGTCTACTTTACCTTCTTTTGGCCCGCATTCATCAAAACCGCCCTTATTTAAAGCTTGGGCCAGTCTTTTTCCTGCTTCATCTTCATGCAGAAGGCCTGCTTCATTTTCCCAAACGTAGACGTGATCTTTACCCATTTCCAGCAGTTTGGAAATATCGTCCTTTTGGATAATGTGTCCTTTTTTAAAGGCAACTCCTTTGAATTTTCCGGGAATAATCTGCGTAAGGTCGTGGCAAAGGATCATTCCCACAGCTTCTTCGGTTTTTACTTTTTTCATGGTCTCACACCCCCAATGGTTCTAGTAGTACCTGCATGGTGCCGCCGCAGGCCATACCTTCCTCTGCAGCCATGTCAGCTGTTAAATCAAGATGGTACACGGCAGGACGGCCGGTGTCAAAAATATTTAAAGCTTCCCTTTTTACTTCTGCCTCTCCACAGCCACCGCCAATAGTGCCGATTATTCTCCCTTCAGGGAATATAAGCATTCGTGCTCCCGCTTTCCGGGGCGATGACCCTTTGGTTTCTACAATGGTAGCCATGACAGCTTTTTGTCCAGCGGCTTCCAGTAATTGGGCCTGCTCCAGCACAACTTTGTCAGCTTCTTCTGTAGGAAAAAGTGATTTCTTATGTTTGATTATCTCAGCAATAATACTGACCGCTATTTCCGCCGGTGTTTTTGCTTTAATATCTATGCCAATAGGTGCGTGGAGGCTTGCCACGCGCTCTTCGGGTAGCCCCTGGCTTTGAAGAATTTCTTTCATGGTCCGGGCTCTTCTTCTGCTGCTTACCATACCGATATATGCCAGACTTTTTTTCATCAGAAGTTGTAGACAGTCTTGGTCGTGGCGGTGACCGCGGGTTGCCACAACCACAAAACTGCTGGGGTTCAGGTCCATGCTTGAGAGACCTTTAATAAAATCATCACAGATAATTTCCTCCGCCAGGGGGAAGCGATGTTCGTTGGCAAAATCCGGCCGGTCGTCTATCACTATAAAAGGTAAACTTATGAGGCTGGCCAATGCAGCTAAAGCTTTAGAAATATGCCCCCCGCCTACCAGGTATAATCTTACCGGAGGGTAAAAACTCTCGGCTTTTTCCCATTCTCCTGAGGGACTGTGCTTCCAAAGGAGTCTCTTTTTTTTCAGAGCTGACAGGGCTATTTCAGGCAAATCGCTGTCTTCGGGAAAAAACAACTGGTGTTCAAGTGTTTGATTATTGCCCTTACTTACCAAGACCACTGGCTTGTTTTCTTTCAGGTATTGGTACAATTTTTGATAGATACCCATTATCCGTCCTCCCTGGCAAATAGTCCGTGCATTACAGCTTCCAAAACCCCTCCAGCCACTGCCCGGGCTTTATCGGAGATAGTGAAACAGTGATTAACATCAGCTCGGGGGTCAATGTCGCCAACTTTCATGCCCGCATGGACAGCTAAGCCGGGATATAATAGGCCGCGGACAATCCCGTCAAGTGAAGCTTTTACCGGTGTAGTGCCTACCATGGCTACCGTATCTCCTTCCCGTACCATGTCACCGATGTTGACTAGAGGGTTCCAAATACCTGCCTCTGGTGCTCTCAGCAGGCGTTTTCTAGAAAACCCTGCTATATCCCCAGGAGAACCGGTGTCAGGGATGGCCGCTCCATGCCAGGTCACTCGACCCAGGTAATGCCCGCGCATGGTCTCTACCACTGCATCAACATCTCTTCCTGCAGTGAAACCCGGTCCCAGGGCAATAACCAAAGGTGCCTGGTGGCGGCTGGTCCCCAGGTTCTTTTTTGCCATAATGGCATCTACTAAAATTTTCGGTTTAATCAAGAGAATACTTTCACCGGCAGGGTCGATTAAAACAGGTATTCGTCCCTGGTCAATTACGGCATGTACACTGCTCGAGCTTTCTGCTTTACATGCAGTAACCCCTTCTATGGTGGTGATTCCCTCGAAGATGGCACTGGCATAGGCGACAGTGCGACGGATAACTGTAGGTTGGGGTGCTTCCAGCATAATAACGGGGAAACCTGACTTATACAGGCGATTAGCGACTCCCGATGCCAAGTCTCCTGCGCCTCGAATCATCACCAAAGGTAGTTTCTTTTCATAGTACATTGACACTATTTCATCCCTCTTTCCGTAGGGAAGTCTTCACTAATGAATGTTTAAAATGTTCTATAAATATATATTAACGCCAATACACCCTTTTGTAAAAGCAAACTGTATGCCAAGCCAAGGTTAAACTCTTAAGCTTGAATAGTGGCAAACTGGACAAAGATACTTTAAAAAATTAATTAACTTACAAAATGCCTAACCCGGACAAGCCGGAGCCAAAGTTGTCATCCCTGAATTAGCAGGCATAAAAGCTTTCCCGTGCTAAATTTTCTTTTCGTTTTGGCAAGAATTTTACGATTAAGGGACTAAGCGGCCCCTATTGTCATACTAAAAATTAAATTTAAGATACAAAAGCAACCTCCTCTCATCTTGGAGACAAATTTATCAATTTGAATATTGTTTTCGCATATTGAGAAACTCTTCTTAATAGAAATAAAGAGTTGACCATCTTAGCAATTCTTTTTCTGCTGTACGCTTATTTCACCAATTATATTCCCGGTTATTTCAGACACCATCAGCATTACCCGTATTATTGAGCATATGTACCTGTACATCAATGGTATTTACGGCATTGTCTTGGAGTATTTTAGAGGAAATGCTTCAGCTTTCTAGAATATAGTTTAAAACAAGTATTATATGAAAAGGACATCACGGTCAAGGAGTTTGAGCTTTTTTAATAACCTTTTCAGGACAAAAGAGGTTACCTCGAGGAGGAATACTATGCTGGTACGCCAGGTTTGTAATAAAAGATATCCGGCAATTATGGAGCAGACAGCGGCAGCTGATGCTTTGAAGGTTTTGGAGGACTCAGCCATTTCGGCAGCGCCTGTGCTGGATGAAGAGAAAAAAATCCGCGGGGTGGTGTCTTTGGAAGTCCTTCGCGGGGCCGCTGCCAACCGCCTGCTGGCCAACATGCCGGTAGCCGGGGTAATGTCCGGGAACTTTCTTACCGTGGCCGATGACGCTGCTTTGGATTCTTTATGGGAACTACCGGCCTACTATTTGGTGGTGGCGGACGGTGCCGGTCTGCCATGGAGTGTGATTACCAAGGACCAAATCGGCGGTATCCTCTTTGAAAAGATAAAGAAACGGGCGGAGCAGCTGGAAAACGTGCTGGACTTTGCCCACAACGGTATCATTGCCATTAACAAAGAAGGGATAGTGACCGTCTATAACCGGGCCGCGGAGGAAATTATTTGGCGTAAAAAAGAGGACGCTATCGGCAAGCACCTCTCCCGGGTAATTATTCCCCAGGGGCTGCTGGATATTTTGGAAACCGGCGAGGTACAGCTGGCCCACAAGTTTACCGTGGAATACTCCAAAGAGACGCGTACCTATATGACCCACCGCACGCCTATTTTTGAAAACGGTGAGATAGTGGGGGCGGTGGGTGTCTTTCAGGACATCTCGGAAATTGAGGCAATCGCCAATGAATTAAACAGCGTCAAACAGTTAAACGAGGAATTAAGAACGGTTATCGATGCATCCTATGACGGGATCCTTGTTGCCGACGCCCAAGGCACGGTACACCGGGTGAATGAAGCTTTCGAGCGTATCATGGGGATTAAGGCTGAGGATATTCTGGAACGCTCCCTGGAGGAGGCCGCCGAAGATATTCTTCCTGCGGCCCTGGTGGAAGCGGTGCGCAGCAAGAAAAAGCGCCAGTCCACCGTGCTGGAACGGGCAGGCAGCCAGCTGCTTTTAACCGGCAACCCGGTACTGGATAAGGAGGGTAATCTCGGCCGTATAGTTATAAATGTGCGGGACCTGACCGAGTTGAACGAGTTGCGGCGGCAGCTGGAACACAGTGAGGAACTGACCCGGCGTTATCACTCGGAACTGCACGAACTGCGCAAGCAGCTGCTGGACGAAAAGGGGATAGTGGTGCATTCCGCCAAAATGAAAAAAATCCTGGACCTGGCGCTGCGGGTGGCCCAGGTGGATTCCACCATCCTGCTGTTGGGCGAATCCGGCGTGGGCAAGGAAATTGTGGCCAAGGTGATACACTCCAACAGCAAGAGAAAAGAAGGACCCTTTATAAAAGTAAACTGTGGTGCCATCCCGGGCAACCTCTTGGAATCCGAGCTTTTTGGCTACGAGCCCGGGGCTTTTACCGGCGCAAGCCGGGAGGGGAAAATGGGGATGTTTGAGCTGGCCCATAACGGCACTCTCTTTTTGGATGAAATCGGTGATTTGCCCCTGCCCCTGCAGGTGAAGCTTTTGCGTGCCATCCAGGACCGGGAGATTTACCGGGTGGGGGGCCAGCAGCCCCGCCGGGTAAACGTGCGTATCCTCGCTGCCACCAATCGGAATCTGGAGGAAATGGTGGAGAACGGTGATTTTCGCGAGGACCTGTACTTTCGCCTGAATGTGATTCCCATCTGCATTCCGCCGCTGCGGGAACGAAAAGATGAAATTATCCCCCTGGTAAAAAGATTTAAAAATCAATTCTGCCAGGCTTACGGTCTGGAAAAACAGCTTTCCCCTGAGGTGATGGACTGTTTCTTGAATTATGACTGGCCGGGGAATATCCGGGAACTGGAAAACATAATTGAGCGTTTGGTGGTTACCAGCAGGTCACCGGTGATTTCTCCCGCAGATTTGCCGGAGCACCTCCAGGTTAAAAGTGCAGGCGGCACTTCCCGGGTTAGCGTTTCCGGGATTATGCCATTGAAAGAGGCGGTGCTGGAAGTGGAGAAACAGCTGTTGGACAAGGCGCTGCAGGAGTACGGCAGTACCTACAAGGTAGCGGCGATCCTGGAGGTCAACCAGTCCACCATTGTCAGGAAGCTCAACCGTATCAAGGACCATTTTGGCGTGGACCTCAATGCAAAAGAGCATTAACCAATGCGAAAGTGCGGGGAAGGTTGCCTGTTTTAGCACGGTATTTCCGGCATGCTTAATAGTCATGCCCGCTGCTGGATGGCAAAAATATTGATAACTAAAGGCTTTAAAAAAATGCCAGCGTTCATTGACGCTGGCATTTTTTTTGCTTACTACTTACTTTATAGATTTCCTACGATCTGTCTTTGTTTTTGCCAGCTTGATTTTTATGCCAAGGAGGTGAACCCGCAAGGGGAAGGTTATGCAGGATTGGAATTTGGCCGTCAAGGTATTTTTCAGCGGCGTTGCCGGAGTGTTTATTGTCATGGTGGTGCTGCAGTTTTCTGTCACGTTCACTCACTGGGTAGTGAAATTAATTGAAAGCACCAATAAAGTTGAAGAAAAGAAATCACAAGCATCTTAGGGACGGAGGAATCGGTAATGATTGAAAGTATCCAACAGATTATTTTGACCAGCGGTTTACCTGCGGTGACATACAAGCACGTGATCATGTGGGTAATTGCCGGGGCGCTGTTTTACCTGGCTATCAAGAAGGAGTACGAGCCCCTGCTGCTGCTGCCCATCGGTTTTGGTATTTTAATCACCAATATCCCCGTGGCGGGTTTGATGGAGGAGGGGCATGGACTTATCTGGCGTTTTTATCATTATGGTATCGAGTGGGAAATCATCCCGCCGGTGATATTCCTGGGCCTGGGTGCCCTTACTGATTTCGGCCCGGTGATTGCCAATCCCAAGACTTTGCTTTTGGGTGCCGGGGCCCAGGTGGGCGTGTACATCACCTTTTTTTCAGCCCTGCTGCTGGGATTCAACGTGATGGAGGCAGCTACCATCGGTATTATCGGCGGCGCCGACGGCCCCACCACCATTTACCTGGGTTCCATACTGGCGCCTGATTTGATCGGGGCGGTGGCGGTGGCGGCCTATTCGTACATGGCGCTGGTGCCCATTATTCAGCCGCCGATCATGAAACTTTTAACCACTGAAAACGAGCGTAAAATCAAGATGGTGCGCCTGCGCCCGGTGAGCAAGCTGGAAAAAATTCTTTTTCCCGTTGTCACCACTCTGGTAATTGTACTGATTGTACCCGCTTCTGCTGCCCTGATGGCCATGTTCATGTTGGGCAACCTGTTCCGGGAAGCCGGTGTGGTCAAGCGTTTGACGGAAGCGGCTCAAAACGAGTTGATGAATATTGTCACCATTTTTTTGGGAATTTCCGTGGGCGCTACCATGACGGCGGAAAACTTCCTGCAGCCTAAAGTGATTTTTATCTTTATTTTGGGGTTGCTGGCATTTGCAATCAGTACCGCTTCCGGTTTGCTGCTGGCAAAACTGATGAACCTGTTTTTAAAGCAGAAAATCAACCCTCTCATCGGTGCTGCCGGGGTTTCTGCCGTCCCCATGGCTGCCCGGGTGGTGCATAAGGTGGGCTCCGAGGCCAACCGGCAGAACTACCTCTTGATGTTTGCCATGGGCCCCAATGTGGCCGGCGTAATCGGTACGGTGGTTGCTGCAGGGATATTTATTTCCCTGTTACAATAACAAATACTTTTATTAAAAAATTCAAGGAGGTAATTTTAAAATGGGTAAATTACTGGCACCAATGGCAGGAAAAGTAGTGGAAGTCAAGGTGAAGGACGGGGACCCCATTGACGTGGACGACGTGGTATTGATAGTTGAGTCCATGAAGATGGAAACTCCGGTTTTCGCCACCGAAGGCGGCACCGTGAAAAATCTGCAGGTAGCCGCCGGTGATTCCATTAATGAAGAAGATGTTATCTGTGACATTGAATAACAGGCAGACGGTAAAATTAGAACAATGCGGAGGTGGAGTAAATGTTTTTTGGTTTGACTGAAGAACAGCAGATGATTCAGGACATGGCGAAAAAATTTGCGGAAAATGAAATTCTGCCCACATTGGAAAATGACGAGGTAAATCACCGCTTTCGCCCGGAACTGGTAAAAAAGATGGGTGAACTGGGATTTTTCGGCTGCGCGATCCCCGAGGAATACGGCGGCAACGGCATGGGCTTTTTGGAGTCCGTCATCATGGCGGAACAGGTGGCCAAGGTAAGCGCTTCCTGGCGTCTGCCCTTCAATATGCAGAACCTGGGCCCGGCGGTAACGGTTAACAAGTTCGGTACTGAGGAGCAGAAGCAGAAGTACATCCCCGACTGGGTAAGCGGCGAAAAGCTGGGTTTCTTTGCCATTACCGAACCCAACACCGGTTCTGACGTGGCCAGCATGAAAACAACAGCCGTTGACAAGGGTGACCACTGGGAAATCAACGGCCAGAAAATGTGGATTTCCAATGCCCACGTGGGTGACTACGGCCTGGTTTATGCGTATACTGACAGGGAGGCCGGGTACAAGGGCATGACCTGCTTTATTGTGGATTTGAAAAATACTGAAGGCATTGAAGCCAATGCCATTGAAACCAAGATGGGCCTGCACTGCGCACCCACCGGTGAAATAATTTTTGACGGGGTAAAGATACCCAGGGAAAACGTGCTGGGCAAAGTGGGCGAAGGCTTTAAAATCTGCATGTGGCAGTTAAATAACACCCGTCTGGGCTGCGCTGCCGGCGGGCTTGGTATCAGCGCCGCCTGTGTTGATGCATCAGTCCAGTATGCCAACGAGCGTACCCAGTTTGGCAGGAAGATTGGCAGCTACCAGATGATTCAGGCACAGATTGCCGAGATGGTTGCCGAACATCATGCCACGCAGTTGCTGGTTTACCGTGCTGCCTGGCTGAAGGACCAGGGGTTGCCCAACCAGTATGAAACTTCCATTGCCAAGTATTATGCCGCAGAAGCAGCGGTACATGCTGCCAATGAGTGCATGAAGATATACGGCTCCTACGGCTATTCCACCGAGTACCCGGCGGAAAGATTCTTGAGAGATGCCAAGTCCTTGCAGACTGTGGAGGGTACCAGTAACATTCAGAAAATGATTATTGCCGGAATTGCCTTGGGAGACGCTCCAAACAGGTAAATTTGGAGTGACGATGTTGGCTGAAAAGCTAAAAAATGGAATGAATTTAATACGAAAGGAAGTGATCTGTGCTTATGTCTCGAAAGCAAACACCGCTGAGGCCATATTTTGAAAAGATGCCCGGTATCGGCAAACCGTTAAGTGAAAGGGATTTAAAGCTGGGAAAGGAAAATATCGCGGCGATCAAGGAACAGGAAGAGTTAATTGCCCAAGTGGTGGAAAAGGTAAAACAAGCCGGTAAACCTGCGGAAAAGGTTCGTCAGAGGGGTCAGATGACAGTTTATGACAGGCTGGAATACCTTGTCGATGAGGGAACATGGTGTCCTCTCCACACCCTTTACAACCCCCGGTCCAATGAAGAGGGTTGTACCGCGGTAGTTGACGGGTTGGGTAAGATTGAGGGGAAATGGGCCGTGATTATCGGCTTTGATAATAAGGTTATGGCAGGTGCATGGATTGCAGGACAGGCCGAAAATATCCTCAGAGTGACGGATCTTGCCAAAAGGTTGAATATACCGCTGGTATGGCTTACAAACTGCAGTGGAGTGAAGTTGCCGGAGCAGGAGGAAATATATCCGGACCGCAGGGGTAGCGGTACTCCCTTCTTCAGGCATGCCGAACTTAACAAGTTGGGAATTCCTGTTTTAAATGCCATTTATGGGACGAATCCCGCTGGAGGCGGTTACCAGGGCATCAGCCCTACGATCCTTTTGGCCCATAAGGATGCCAATATCGCTGTTGGCGGGGCCGGAATTGTAGGAGGGATGAGCCCTAAAGGTCACTTTGATCTTGAAGGTGTCCAGCAGTTGATTGAGGCAACCAAGTCTTTTAAGACAAAACCTCCGGGCAGGGTGGAAACCCATTTTGACCATACCGCCTTTTTCAGAGAAGTGCATGAAACAGAGCAGGGAGTTTTGGATGGTATCAAGGACTACATGAAGTCCCTTCCGGCCTACGACCCCAAATTTTTCAGGGTTGCCGAACCTGCAGAACCAAAGTTTCCGGGAGAAGACCTCAACTATATCATTCCTTTCAATCAAAAGCGGGTTTACGATTCAATAGAAGTATTGGCCCGGCTTACCGATAACAGCGAATTTATGGAATACAGGCCTGAGTACGGACCGGAAGTATTTACCGGCATAGCGAAAATAGGGGGATTGCCGGTAGGGGTGATAGGCAACAAGCAGGGTTTCTTCAAGGATTATCCGGAATACCGGCCGAAAGGCGCCATGGGGGTAGGCGGCAAGCTGTACCGCCAGGGTCTGATAAAAATGAATGAGTTTGTTACCTTCTGCGGCAGGGATAACTTGCCCATCATCTGGCTGCAGGATACTACCGGAATTGATGTGGGGGACCCTGCGGAGGAAGCGGAATTGCTGGGTCTGGGCCAGAGTTTAATTTACTCGATAGAAAAGACAGACCTGCCTATGATGTGTATCATGTTAAGGAAAGGGTCAGCTGCGGCACACTATGTGCTGGGAGGACCGCAGGCCAATGAAAATAATGCATTTACAATCGGAACTCCTCTGACTGAGATTTACGTTATGCATGGTGAAACGGCCGCAGCAGCAGCTTATTCCAGAAGATTGGTAAAAGAACAGGATGCAGGCCGGGATCTGGCGCCGGTAATTGAAAAAATGAACAAGATGGTGCAGGACTATTACGAGAAATCTCGACCCATTTATTGTGCAGAGCGTGGGTTTATTGATGAAATTGTTTCGCTGCCGTTATTGAGAAATTACTGTGTCGCTTTTACTGAAAGCTGTTACCAGAATCCTCAATCAATTACTCCTGTGCATCAAATGATTTTGCCCAGGATCATAAAAGGATAAAGTTAATAAAATCTATCACCCCGTTGGTGCCAGGGCCATGGGGTGTTTTTTCTCTTGACGTGAATTGAATTATATGAAAGTATTTTATAAAATGATCAAAGAACGGGGGATGATAAATGGTAAAACTAAATGATTTGGCAGCGGGGTCATTTTGGAGATTGATTGACATGGATGTGGATTACAAAGAGGACGGCAAGGCCATAGTGCGGATTTCCGTGTCGGAAAAACACCGGCAGGTTTACGGGCAGGTGCACGGCGGTGTTATTGCCACTATGCTGGATTCGGCTATTGCCGTGGTGGTCAACCAAAAAATTGGCCCTGACCAGGGGGCGAACACCATTGAGTTGAAGGTCAACTACCTGCGCCCTGCCACCGGTGACAGTTTGCGGGCAGAGGGTGAAATCATCAAGTACGGGCGGACGCTCATTGTTGCCGAGGCGAGATGCTACGACGAAGAAGAGGATAAACTGGTCGCCTACGCCAGCGGCACATACTTTCGACTGGGAAAGTTTGAAAAATAATCCTGACCAGGGGCAGCCCGCAACCGTCCCCCGGGAATATGCGTACCCGGTAAAAAGAGGAGGATACGTCTCTTTGTCGAAACTTTTCTTATGGATATGCATATTATTGATGGCGGTGGGTGGGGGAACATGAATTTTCTTCAGACTTTTTTTGAGCAGCAGAACCTGGTGGTGTTTTCTGTTTACGGGCAGGTTTACTTTCTCTTGGGGTTTGCCATTCTCATTAAAAATGTAACTCACAGTGAGTTTAGTTTAAGCAGGGACATCAAATTGTTTGCCTGGTTTTCCCTTACTCATGGTTTGGCGGACTGGGCGGCGGCATTTGTGCCTTACCAGCGGCCATTTTTGACACCCCTCCAATTTGATGTCCTGTTTACTTTGGGATACATTTTGCTGAGCTTTTCGTACGTTTTTTTGCTCGTTTTTGGTTTAAAGGTGGCGTTCGCCCGCAAGTATGACTGGCCGGTGCACATCGTGGTTTCAGCACTCATCTTTATGTTTTGGTTAGTTGCTTCTCTTTCTGTCCGCCCTCTTCATCCTGATTATACGAAATGGATTGTGGCTACCAGCGCTTTTGCCCGTTATTTTCTCGGTTTGCCGGCGGGGCTGGTGGGAGCATATGCCTTCTGGGGCCAGGCCGATGAATTTGACCGCCTGGAAATATATCACCTGACCCGGGCGATGCGGGTAGGTGCCGTGTTTTTAGGTGTCTATGGCTTATTGACCGGGATTGTGGTTCCTGAAGCCAAATTTTTCCCGGCCTCTCTCATTAACTACAATACTTTTCTGGCAGCCACCGGCATTCCGGTGCAGATTTTGCGGATGGTGGCAGGTATCGGCATCGGGGTGAATATTATCCGCAGTCTGGAACTTTTTGATATTGAACAGCGCAGCCGGGTGGAGGAAGCGGAAAGACGGGAAGCCATTTTAAAAGAAAGGGAGCGTATCAGCCGGGAGATACATGACGGGACCATCCAGTCCCTGTACGGCATCGGCCTGCGGTTGGAATTTGCCCAGTCCCTACTGGAAAAAGATAAAGACAATCCCGTTAAGGAGCACCTGGATTATTCGGTGGATAAGCTGGCCCAAACCATCACCGATATCCGCGCCTATATCATGAATTTACGCCACTTGCATTTTCGGGAGACATCGCTGCGCAAGGACCTGCAGGAATTAATCCAGGACTTCCGCCTCACCAGCCGCACCTTGCCTGAATTTATCTACCGGGAGGAAACCACTCCGGAGCTGACGCCCAAGCAGCGTACTCACCTGTACTTCATTGTCCGTGAGGCGTTAAACAACATCCGCCGGCATGCCGCGGCCAGAAGGGCGGTGCTGGAAGTAAACGTTAAAAGAGACAAAGTTGACGTGGTGATAGCGGATGACGGCAGAGGATTTAATCCCGGCGAAGCCAAATCAAGCCGTCACGGTTTGCGCAATATTGCTGAAAGAGTTAAGGAATTACAAGGCAAACTTACTATTGACAGCGAGATTGGCAGGGGCACTGAGATAAAAATAACCGTGCCCAAGGGAGGTAATAGTAATGACTAAAATCAAGGTAATGATTGTGGACGACCACGAGATGGTGCGCCTGGGACTGAGTTTTATCATCGAAGCCCAGGACAATCTGGAACTGGTGGGCGAGGCGGCGGACCCCAAGGAGGCAGTGGCAGTGGCAGCCCGCGTCAAACCGGACGTGGTGCTGATGGACGTGCGGTTTCCCGAGGGGAACGGTATTGAAGCCTGCCGGGAGATTCTTGCCGATGACAAAAGCGTCAGGGTGTTGATGCTTTCCTCCTACTCCGATGACGAGGCCATTGTGGCCTCCATTATGGCCGGCGCCAGCGGCTATGTCTTGAAACAGATCGGCAAGCAGAAGCTGGTCGAGGCCATTGAAAGAGTATACCACGGTGATTCCATGCTGGACCCGTCCATCACCGGCAGGGTGCTCAGCCTGTTAAAAAACCCGGACCAGTGCGAGCAGCCGGGTCTTCAGGAATTAAATGACACGGAAAAGAAAATCCTGGTGCTGATTGCCGAGGGAAAGACCAACAAGGAAATCGCCGAGGAACTGTTCCTCAGTTATAAGACCATCAAAAACTACGTCAGCAATATTCTATCCAAGCTGGGTCTGAGCAATCGGGCCGAGGCCGCCGCCTTTGCCGTCCGTCACCGGTTCAAGCTCTAGTACTTTGCGGCTGTTTTTCCCGGTTTCCTGTCGAAACGCTGAAGGACAAGTCCTTTACCGGCGGTTGACCCCGGTTTTTGTATTCCCGGCTATTCCCTGCAGGAAAAGATGAGGTTTTGTCGAAAGCAATAACATTTACAAACTGACAGCCGGGGGCGTTTTTATGTGGGACATGGTAGCGTTTTATCACAACAATCTGCAACTTATCTTTTTTGTATATGGTCTGGTTTATGTCCTCACCGGTTTTGCCATCCTGGTAAAAAACGTCGAGTCCAGCCAGTTCAAACTGGCCAAGTTCATTCGCCTGTTTGCGGTTTTTGCGCTGTTGCACGGCCTGGCGGACTGGGCCCCCGCATTTTTACCGCTGCACAAGCCAAACATATCTCCTGCGGCTTATGATAATTTGCGCCTGATAGCTTACATGATACTCACCGTCTCCTACGTGTATTTGTTTGTTTTTGGACTGAAAGTAGTATTAAAGAAAAATAGCTGGGTAACGTTGTTGCCCGTTGGCATACTGACTTTGTGGTTTGGATTTATTTTTGCCATCAGGACTTCCACCGATTTTGATGCCTGGTTAAGTGCCAGCAATGCACTGTCACGGTACTTCCTGGGCTTTCCGGCGGGTTTGGTGGCAGCCTACGCATTTTTCAAGCAGAGTAAGGATTTTGAGCGGCTTAATATTCCAATACTTATTCAGCACATGCGCTGGGGCGCCGTCTTCTTGGCTGTATATGGCATTTTTACCGGGTTGGTGGTCCCCAAGGCCAACTTTTTTCCCGCCAATATAGTGAACTATGATACCTTTATTGCTGCTACCAGAGTACCTGTACAGATTGTTCGCTTTGTTGCCGGCATCGGCATAGGTGTCAACATTATCAGAAGTCTTGAACTCTTTGATGTGGAGCGGCGGAAGCGCATGGAAGAAGCGGAACGGCGGGAGGCAATTTCCGCGGAAAGGGGCAGGATCAGCCGGGAAATTCATGACGGCACCATCCAATCCCTGTACGGTATTGGCCTTACTCTGGAGCGCAGCCGGCGGCTGCTGGCGGGCACCCCGGACCACCCGGCGACGGAACTGTTGGAGTATGCAGTGACAAAACTGAACGATACCATCAAGGATGTCCGCTCATACATTATGGACCTGCAGCAAATCTACTTCCAGGACATCAAGCTGCGGCACAGCCTGCTGGAGTTAATCAATGAATTTGCCATTACCACCGACGTTTACCCGGTTTTCAACTACAACGAAAACGGCACCACGGCATTGACGCCTTACCAAAGGGCGAACATCTATCATGTGGTGAAGGAAGCGTTGAACAATGTCCGGCGTCATGCCAAAGCTAACAAAGTGTTAGTAAATGTTTCCCTGCTGAAGGATACTATTGAGATAGCCATTAAGGATGACGGCTGCGGTTTTGATGTTGCTGAGGCGGTGAGACAGCAGGACAGACACCGGGGCATTGCCAACATGATGGAACGGGTTAAGGCCCTGGGTGGGAAAATTGATTTGCGGTCTGCACCGGGGAAAGGCACCGAAATAAGGATGAGCATATTATACGGAGGTGAAGGGGATGGACAGGATTAAAGTGATGATAGTGGACGACCATGAAATGGTCCGGGTGGGCCTGGGCTACATTCTCAAGGACGAGCCCGGTATTGAAGTGGTGGGCGAGGAAGAATCCCCGCAGCGGGCCGTAGCGGAAATTAAAGAAAAATGTCCCGAC
This sequence comes from uncultured Thermoanaerobacteraceae bacterium, assembly GCA_964529795.1. GTDB lineage: Bacteria > Bacillota > JADQBR01 > JADQBR01 > JADQBR01 > CAZGXM01. Next base: position 60,160 of record CAZGXM010000005.1, on the reverse strand, counting down.
GTGGTGCTGATGGATATTCGCTTTCCCGACGGCAGCGGGGTGGAAGCCTGCCGGGAGTTGAAAGACGCCTGCCCAAGCATCAAAGTCCTGATGCTTACTTCTTATTCCGACGACGAAGCAATCCTTTCATCCATCGTGGCCGGTGCCAGCGGCTACCTGCTCAAGCAGATCGCCAGCGACGAACTTATTGATTCCATTAAAAAAGTGGCCCGTGGCCAGTCCCTGCTTGACCCGGCTATTACCGGCAGGGTACTGGAACTGATGAAGAACTCGCCACAAAGGTCTCATGGTGTTGATTTGTTGAACGACAAGGAAAAGCAAATCCTCATGCTTATTGCCGCGGGGAAGACCAATAATGAAATAGCGGCAGAAGTGTTTCTCAGCCCCAAGACCATTAAAAATTATGTCAGTTCCATTCTGAGCAAGCTCAACCTTCACAACCGGGCGGAGGCGGCTGCTTTTGCGGTGGAACACCGCAGCTACTTGCAAGGTAGTAAATAATTTCGTCATATCCTGATTATGACAAATTGACAGGCCGATTGGTCCATGGAAACGGACCGGTCGGCCTGCAACTATTTTCTGACAAAACCGGGAAAGAGGACAGTGTCATTTATCACTGAAAACACGGATAAATTCCATTGCAAAATTATAGAAAAACAGCCCGCATTTCCTGGAAGTCTGCCTGCTAATAAATACCCTCGAAATAAGTAAAAACAGCCTGTCCCATTTCGGGTGATTCGCCTCAAGAATTTCCTCGCCCCAACTGGTACCCTTATTACAGGTGAATACTGTAGTTCCCGCTGGCATGCTCATTGGGCAAATAGATTTCATAAGGATAGCCGGCTTGGCAGGAGCCGGTAACAGTAAGCAAGTTGGCGGGCTCCTTTTTTTAAAGCTCTTTTATCGCCAAAAAGTGACAAATTTCACAATAAACCCCGCATGCCGGGGCAATTGTCATGTGACCAGATAGTTTGTTCTTTGAAAATATCTCCCTGATTGCACAGGTTGAAATGGGGGGAAGGCGCACCGCCACCGTGGTGCCGGTGCGCCTTCCAATCGCCAGGTAAATGCCAAAGGGTGCAAGCGGTCCGTACCGCTCACCATAAAAAGTGCTTCATGTTCAATCCGCCCGGGAAAGGGGGTGAAGGCGGGACGAGGGGAAGAACATGCACTTAAGATTTGAAGGGAGGAAATATAGTGTCTAAGAGGCTTGCAATTATTGTCGGCCTGGCAGTGCTGCTGACATTTGTCTTTGCAACAGCGGCATTTGCGGCGCAGGTCAAAGTCGGACCCGTTAATGACGATGTGGCATCATACCTGCCAACAGTCAAACAGTACACTTATGACAATGCTACAGACTATCCCTATGAAATCTATCTTCCTAATGAAGCTAACCCCGAAAATTACCGTATCCATACCAACTACACCAAAGATACCGACGCTTGTGCTTCCTGCCATGCTACACACACCGCGGTAGGGGCATCATTGTTACAGTGGTATAGTGCGTATGATACCTGTATGGCATGTCATGACGGTACTGTAACTACCACTTATAACGTACAGGAAGGTCTCATCGGTAGCACCGGCAAAGCTACCTTTGGTGGCATGTTCGGAAATGGTACCGAAGCCTTTGGGTCAAACCACAATGTCACCGGTGCTCTGAACATCTCGGCGGCCCCCGGTGGGTCAGCAGTTGCTGAAACCGGAACAACGGAATATGGCAAAACGGTTACAGCATGGCAAGCTGAATTTGGTTGCCAGAGCTGCCACAGCCCGCACGGCCAGGGTGGTAACGCCCGTATTCTCAATCCGGACCCCAACGGAGCGGCTACATTAAGAAAACCCGCCGGTGGGTTTGCTTACACAGCAACCGTTGACGCAACCACGACCGGGTTGGTTTATGAAGCCGGTGTAGGTTATAAGGTGTACTTTGAAGGCGAACCCGCACTGTTGATCAAGGGGTACCCCTATGGCGCAAATGTTTATGATGACGGGTCCAAGTCCTGGGGCGCCACTGTTGACAACAGCGCCGGTTATACCGTTATTAGCGGTGTAGACCTATCCGACGATGCTGCTGACAGGGTTTACGGCACACCGGCAATTCAGGTGAAAATGGATATTGACAATTACCTCCAGGCCAACGAAAGTGTGACGCACATATCCGGTCTGAACAACTTCTGCGGTGCCTGCCACACTGACTATAATACTTCCGCATTCACAGCAGAGGGCTCCGCCGAAACGCTTACCGGTAAATATTCCGAAGCTTACCGTCACCAGGTGGGTATGAACTGGCATGCTGACGAGCCCGGTCTTGATTTCGAAGAGAACTATCGGGTAACTTGCGAGACCTGCCACGTGGCTCACGGTACTAACCAGGATTACTGGGACCGTACTGTAGGCCCGAGCGGCAGCGGGGAATTCGCCCTTGCCCAATTGAAGGAAATCGCCGGCTCTTCCGCATTGAAGCGTAAGCCCAACATGGGCGTATGCGAGACCTGCCACAGTAAGGGCGAAGGTAACGAAGGTTATGCTGTACTCTCCGGTCAGGCTGCTGTAACTCCCGATACCCAGACCAAGAACGGCGAAGCTTACTTCCCGGCAGGTTATCAGATTGACGCCAACGGCAAGCTGGTATCCGCTGCGCTGGAGATTCAGCCTGATGGTACTCTCAGCAAGACTGGCGACATCTCCAAGGACCTCTATGTCGGTTCCCAGACCTGCGCCAACTGCCACGCAGACTATGCAGCAGAATATCAGAAGTACTGGAAAGATGACTTTGTAACAGTTGTAACTGAAGCAGTATACAACAACTGGGCGGCCAATACTCAAGCTGCTAATCTGGTAAGAAATACTGACATTTACTGGAGCGATACCGAGCTGCAAGAGTGGCTGGACGAAACTTTACACGCCAAGAAGATTATGCCGGTTGAGAAGAGAGTTGCAACCGCTGCCGATTTAGTAAACGTCGGTCTGTATGGCAACACCACAGATGCACAGGCGGCAATAGACGGAGGCGCTGTTTATTACGCTTTCACCAGCATCAGGCCTGAAGCGATGGCACGCTGGAATGAAAACGACATGGCTACGTCCGACCTGTATCCCAACGACGTTGACTATGTACTGGGCGGCAAGTGGAAGCAGAGATATGTATTTGCGTATAATTCTGCCAATAACTCCAGTGGTAAGGATAAGGAAATATATGATGCCAGTGTGGCTGAAGCCGGAGCGCCTGCAGCAGACGGCCTGGTCGTGGCTACCGGTATAATCCAGTTTAACACTGACCTGTATGGTGACGGGACCGGCCAAGGCTGGGTAGATTACCATGGCTCTAAAGACCCGTACAGAAACTGGACCGACAAGTGCGGTAGCTGCCATGCTACCGGTCTTGACGTGACCCAGTCCGGAGTGGCGCCGGCAGCGGGATTTGACCCGCTGACTTCTGAGCAGTACTACAAGGAGCAGGGTGTTGGCTGCGAAGCCTGCCACGGACCCGGCAAGAATCACGCGGAGTTCCCCACTGCTGAAAACATCATCAACCCGGCTGAAATGCCCCTGGGACAGCAGACCGACGTCTGCGGCAGCTGCCACATCCGCGGCAAGAGCACTGCAGGCCGTGGTGACACTTACGGCTGGCTGCCCGGTACGGAGTACTCCATCAACCGTTACTACAAGATTGATCTTTATGACTCTGGTACCTTCAGTTATACCACCTACGAAGCTGACGGCAGCACCTACTCCAGTGAAACTGCCGGTATGGAGCTGGTGGATACAACCAAGCTCTGGGCGGACAACACTTCAAAGGGACACCACCAGCAGTACATTGACTTTATCCAGTCAGGACATTATCAAGCTGCTGGCGGGCCTATCCTCAGCTGCTCCAGTTGCCACGATTCTCACAAGTTGATCGATGCCAAGCAGCTGAAGGCAAGGGCAGATGCTCTCTGTGCTACCTGCCACGGCCAAGCGGTGAATATTGATGCCTACATGCCGTTTGTTGCCAAGAGTGCTCAGATTTACAGCAATGGTGAAACCAACGGCGGCGGCGACATCCGCAGCCACGTATTCAAGGAAGACTATCAATATACCGAGTCTGGTACTCCGATAGACAACCCATCCTTAGACTAAGCAGTAACCGCAACACCAACAAGGTGTCGGGACTTTCCCGGCACCTTGTTTCGATTTATGGGATTATGGGAATGGGCAAAAGGAGGAATTATTTTCCGACGGGTGGAAATAGATATTAAAGGTATATTTAATGCAGATGGGGAGTGTTTTGCTATGAATATGATTACACTGGATGAGGCTTTAAGCTGGGATATTAAGAAAGTGCGGCAGGAATACAAGGACCACCTCAACCCGGTGCTGGCCCAGATGACGCTGCTTCTTAATTACGACCGGCGGTTTGTCAGGGCGGAGGGTACATATGTCTGGGATGAAAACGGTGAAAGGTATCTGGACTTTCTCGGTTCATTTGGCGCCCTTTCTTTCGGGCACAACCACCCCAAAATCAGAGAAGCACTGGACAGGGTTAAGAAACTGCCCAACTTTCTCCAGGTAAATTTAAATGCCGTCAGCGCCGCCCTGGCCCATAACCTGGCGGAAATCATGCCCGGTGAGCTGCAGCATTTTTATTTTGGCAACAGCGGTACCGAGGCGGTGGAGGGGGCAATAAAGCTGGCCCGGATTGCCAGCGGGAGAAAGAAGCTGATTTCCACCAAGGGGTCTTTCCACGGTAAGTCCATGGGTTCCCTGTCCCTGACCGGCAAGGAAAGTTATCAAAAACCCTTTGAGCCACTGGTACCCGAGTGCCTGCAGGTACCCTACGGCGACCCGGATGCCCTGGAAAGGGAAATGTACAAAGGGGACATTGCGGCTGTTATCCTCGAACCCATTCAAGGAGAGGGCGGCGTGGTCGTCCCGCCCGACGGCTACCTCAAGGCAGTCAGGGATTTATGCGACAGGTACGATACCTACCTTATTATGGATGAAATCCAAACCGGCCTGGGGCGGACGGGGTATAACTTTGCCTGTGAGCACGAAAATGTGGCCCCGGATATCATGTGTATCGCCAAGGCCTTAAGCGGCAGCATGGTACCCATCGGTGCCTTCTGCACCACCAGGGAGATCTGGAACAAGGCCTATGGCGGTATGGATACGTATTTACTGCATACCTCAACCTTTGGAGGAAATACCTTTGCCGCCGCTGCCGGCCTTGCGGCGGTAAACATCCTGGTGGAAGAAGACCTGGCCTTCCAGGCCCGGGAAAAGGGACAGTACCTGCTGGACAGGCTCAAACCCATGCAGGACAAATACCCGCTGCTGAAAGAGGTGCGGGGCAGGGGCCTGATGATTGGTCTGGAGTTCAACCGGCACAAAGGCTTCATTGACAAGCTCACTGGCGGCGCACTGGACAAACTGGCCCGCGAATACACCGGCGCCCTGGTGCAGGGCGAACTGCTGAACAGGCATAAAGTGATTACCAACTTTACCCTGAACAACCCCAACGTCATCCGCCTGCAGCCGCCGCTGACCGTTGCTTACGAGGACTTGGACTATGTGGCGGATGCCCTGGAGGACATCCTTTCCAGGTACAGGGGTTTTGTGAACATCGCCTTCGGCAGCGCCAAAACCACCCTCGGGTCAATACTTAAAAGATAAATGCTGCACAAATAAGTCACACCTTTGCCGCCTGGCGCCGCGGGTGTGACTTTTCTGCATAATTCTCCCCCTTATTTGGAAAGATGATATTAATAAGTGGTTAAATCCTTTCACAAGTAGGAAAAGGGGGAAAATCATGTCCAGGAAAAAGAAGCTGTTTCTTTGCATTGGTATCCTGACCTTAATTGTGGGGCTGGCAGTCGCCGGTGGCTGTTTCCGTCGGGAGGCTACCAAGCCTGATGAAAAACCGCCTCAGCAGTCTCCGGGCAAAGACGTGGCGGCCAAGCAGTTTATTGGCTCGGAAGAATGCGGCAACTGTCACAAGGAAATCTACAAGCAGTGGAAAGATACATTCCACGCCCTGTCTTTACAGCAAGCAGACTGGGATAAGTTCGAATTGAAAGGGGATTTTGGTGCCGGTAAGCTTTCCTACGGGGCCATGAAAGAGGGCGGCGGTGAAATTGTTGACATCGTTTTAAAAGAGGACGGCACCGTGACTATCGGTGATAAGGACTACAAGATTTTTGGTACCTACGGCGGTTGGGATAACTGGAAACAGCGCTATCTCACCAAAGATGTAGCAAATGAAGCAAATGATAACGCCATTCACATCCTGCCTATCCAGTGGAACCAAAAACCTGAGAAATGGGTACCTTATCACGCGGACGAGGGCCACGGGGAGCCGAACAAGAACAACTGGTGGCGGCCCGGGCGTACCTTTGAAAAGAACTGCGCCGGCTGTCATAATACCGGCCTGGCATTGAAGTGGAACAACGACGGTCTGGTAACAGGCTACCAGTATTCCGAGTTCAATACCGGGTGTGAGGACTGTCATGGTCCCGGCAGCCTGCACCAGAACAACCCCCCGGGCAACATTATCAACCCGGCCAAGCTGGATAACAAGAAGACTGCCAACGAGGTTTGCGGCCAGTGCCACAGCCGCGGAAAGAGCAAGCCCAACGGTGTCTTTGAATTCCCGTGGGCCGAAAAGCAGGGTCAAAATGGTGCTTATGAAGTGGGATTGGATTTGGATAATTACTGGTCAGATAAAGGCGGTTATTATGGCGAGGATAGAGATGACGACGGCAAAGTAACCCTGGAGGAGTCAGTTGCTTCAAAGAAACACCACCAGCAGTGGTGGGACCACAAGGTATCAGCGCATTATAAGAGTGAATCTGATCAGGCGCCGAAAACCTGCTTTGACTGCCACTCACCCCATGATGACGGTTACAGGGTGGGAGACAAGGAATATACTAAAAAAGAAGCAGGGCGTGAAATGTGCCTGGATTGCCACCGGGCTTCCCCGCCCTTTAACGGAGAAGAGCACCACTTCGGGGATAGCAAGTATGCCGCCATGGCAAAGACAGGCTGTGTCTCCTGCCACATGACCAGGACAGCCAAATCCGCCGTCTGGGATGAAAAAGGGCTGGGAGATATTCGCTCACACAGGCTCAATGTATTCCCGCCCGGTTTCAGCACCACGTACGATATGCCCAACTCCTGTGTGGAATGCCATGACAATGCCACCGACGAGCAGGTGGAAGAAATTGCTGATATTGTGGAGCAAAGACAAAAGAAATAATTTGACGGGGACGGTTTTGGACCTGAATGACAAAATGCGACACCACAAAAGGTATTTTGTCGGATTCACGCAGGGGCCGCCCCTTTTCCATTAACTGGAATTCAAGTCAAGAACCGTCCCCAAATTAAGAATAGTTTCCCTGCAAAAGGTAAAGCTAACGCCAGAGATTAATTGCTTTACGGCGGTGAAACCTTTAATGGCGCGGATAAAGGTACTACATATTCTCCGGCCAGCGGAGGGCGGCATGAAGGAGCATGTCCTCAGCTTGGCCCGGAATCTCAGCCGGCAACGTTTTGATTTTATGGTCTGCAGCCCGGATTACGGTGATATGATCACTGACCTGCGGCGGTTGGGGGTGTTTACCTATCCCATCGACCTGCAGGGCAATATCAATCCTTTCACGGATTTGCTTGCTTTCCGCCAGCTGGTATCGCTGATGCGGCAGCATCAAGTGCAGCTGGTGCATACCCACGGGGCCAAAGCAGGCCTGGTTGGCCGTTTGGCAGCGCTGCGTACCGGCGTACCGGTGGTGATTGCCACCTTTCATAACTTCATTTACGGCGATGACTATGCCCGCTGGAAAAGGGCCGCGTTTTCCGCCGTGCAGCGCCGGCTTGCCAGATATACAGACCATGCCATTACCGTCTCCGAAGCCCTGGCCCGGGATATCCAGCGGGTAGAGCGCTTTCCCCGCGAAAAAATCACCACCATTTATAATGGCCTCAGCCTGGCCAAGTTCAACCAGATTACCGAAGTTACCCGCAAAAAAAGGGAACTGGGACTGGACGTTACTGCCCCCGTGGTCGGGGTGGTGGCTCGGCTAATTCCTCAAAAAGGCATTTCCTGTTTTCTCAAAGCGGCAAAAATGATTCAGGACCAGATTCCCAAAGTGAATTTCCTGGTGGTGGGGGACGGTCCCGTCCGGGGCAGCCTGGAAAAAGAAGCGGCGCACCTGGGCTTGAAGAAAATAGTATTTGCCGGTTTTCGTTTTGATGTTCCCCAGCTGCTGCCGATTTTCAATATCTTTGTCATCCCCTCGTTGTCCGAGGGGCTTTCCATTGGCGTCCTGGAGGCTATGGCCGCCCGGAGGCCCATTGTGGCCAGCAGGGTGGGCGGGTTGCCGGAACTGGTCTGGCATGGCAAGACCGGCATGCTGGTGCCGCCCAATAATCCCCGGGCGCTGGCCAGGACTGTCATCACCCTCCTGGAACGGCCGTTTCTTGCTGAAGTGCTCGGCCTGCAGGCCCGCCGGGCAGTGGAACAGCAGTTTGCGGAAAGCCGCATGGTGGCCCGAACCGAGGCTCTTTATGAAAAATTGTTGACTGAAAAGGGAATTTTTAATGGAAGCAATTTTTCCACCGTGAAGGATGACCGGTATGTTTAATGTGCGTCAATGGCCGGGATTGGTGGGGGTAGTGGCTGTTTCGCTGCTGTTTTTTGGCTTGATGTCGTTGCCTGTTCAGGCCGGTGGGAAACGGCAGGTAGTGCTGATTGCGGCAGAAGGATTGAGTATTGACGACATCAATGCGGCGAACATGCCCTTTCTTTTTGCTCTCGCCCGGCGGGCAGCCTCGGGGTTGATGAATCCCAAGACCGCTGCCGGCTATTCCCGGGAGAACGCCTATATCACCCTGGGAGCAGGCCGCCCGGCGGTGGCGGGACGGGACGGCGGCCTGGCCCTGGGAGCGGGCCGGGAACTGGGTGGTATGGCGGTAGCGAGAATTTACCGGGCCCGTACAGGGAAAAACGTGGCGAATAGCAGCATTGTCTTTTTGAAACTTCAGGATGCGCGGGAGGCCAATGTCAGGCAAAAGAGCTATGCCATGCCGGGTTTGTTGGGAGAAACCCTGGAGCAAAACGGGCTTATCGCTGCAGTAATCGGCAACAGCGACCTGCTTGGCGAGTACCACCGTGAGGCTGTGGCCATGGTGATGGACCGCTGGGGCAGGGTGGCAAAGGGTAACGTCAGCCGGGAAATGCTCACCGCAGGGGAGACACTGCTCTGGCGTACCGACTTCGAAAAATTATACCGGGAGACATTAAAGTACGGTGACAGTGACCTGTTACTGGTGGAAACCGGTGACCTGACCCGCCTGGAACTGGTGAAAGAGGACACATTGCCCCGAATCTGGCGACGGGAAAGGAAACAGGCGTTAACAAGGATCGATGAATTTAGCCGCCGGATTATGGAGGCACCGGCTTTCCAGGGTGCCGTATTTGTAGTTTTCAGCCACCAGCCTTCCCGGGACGCCCTGGCGGTAAAAAATTTTTTTACCCCGGTAATCGTTGCCGGGACAGGCCTGCAGGGGATGCTTACCAGCAGCACTACCCGCCGGCCGGGGATAGTGACCGCTACCGACCTCACTGCCAGTATCTTTCACTGGCTGGACATAAAGCCGCCGGCGGGGATTACCGGGCGGCGCTTCCGGGCGGTGCCTGCCGCCGAGCCCGTTGACAATTTAACAGCCCTCAACCAGCGGGCGGTTTTTACCTACACAGCCCGGCCGCCGCTGGTCAAGGGGTATATTTTGCTGCAAATAATTGTGATAGCCCTGGCGTTGCTGGGCCTCTTTACGCGATGCCGTGTTACCGCATACCTGAAGCCAGTGCTTTTAGCGCTCACTGCCGTGCCGGTAAGCCTGCTACTGGTGGTCATGGTGCCCACTTTGGATTTCGGTATTTACCTGTCGGCGTTGTTAATCCTGATTGGTGTCCTGGTGGTTGCCGCTTTGGTTTTGGCGGAAGACAAACTGCTGGCCCCGTTTATCTTTATCTGCCTGTTTACCGTAGTAGTCATCGTTGCAGACTTGCTGAACAATGCAGCGCTGATGAAACATTCAACTTTGGGATACGACCCCATGGCCGGTGCCCGTTATTACGGCATTGGCAATGAATACATGGGGGTACTGTCGGGTGCTGCCGTTATCGGTACTGCCGCCCTTTACCAGCGCTTAAACACAAACGTGAGCAGGCTGCTTCCCCTGGTTACGGCAGTGTTATTTTTTTTGACCGCCATTATCGGCGCACCCCAGCTGGGGGCCAATTTTGGCGGCGCCCTGGCTTCACTGAGCGCGTTTATCTTTTTAATCCCCGGTTTGTTAGGCATCCGTTTGGATCGCCGCACATTGCCGGTGGCAGCAGGGTTGGTGCTGCTTACGGCAACAATCTTTACGGCCTATGACTGCCAGCGGCCTGCCGTGGTCCAGTCCCACCTGGGCCGGATGGCGCAGTCGGTGCTGGACAGCGGCCCGAAAATTCTCCTGAATGTCGTATATCGCAAAGTGGCCATGAATGTCAAGCTTATCAGGTGGACCATTTGGAGCAGGGTGTTTCTGGCACTGTTGGCCGCCCTGGCGGTGCTGTCCTTCCGACCGGTGGGGATTTTCCGGTACATATCCCGGCAGTACCCGTATTTCCACCGGGGCCTGCTGGCTGTAATTGTCGGCAGCGGGGCTGCGTTGGTCTTTAACGACTCCGGAATCGTGGCTGCCGCAATGATGATGATTTTTGCTGCTGCGCCCCTGGTTTACATAGCCATCAGCGCCAATGAAAAGTGAAAAAACCGCTATTGACAAAAAAATAAGGAGGTCTTAAAATTGAATTGCATTTGTGAAAAAAAGGGGGAATGATAATTGAATGCATTGGGTCGTCACGTGTTGGCAGAGATTTACGGTTGTGAGTTTAACATTCTGAATGACCTGAAGAAAGTGGAAGAAATCATGATTAATGCCGCACTGGAAGCAGGAGCGGAAGTGAGGGAATGTGTTTTTCACAAGTTCAGCCCTCAGGGTGTCAGCGGTGTGGTTGTTATTTCCGAGTCCCACCTGGCCATCCATACCTGGCCCGAGTTGGGTTACGCGGCAGTGGACGTGTTTACCTGCGGCGACAGGGTTAACCCGTGGGATGCGGTCAACTACTTAAAGGCATTGTTCTGCGCCCGGCATGTGGAGGCCAGGGAAGTGGCCCGCGGCATCATGGAAGATGCTCCCGACAAGGCGGTAAACCTATAGGAGGGATATTTATTTTACCCCGTAAAAAGAAATCTTTTGGCTAAAACCTTACGTTCGCGCAAATAGAGGACGTAAGGTTTTTAATTACCGCCGGGCTGGCCATGTTGGTTATTTTTGCAGGAATTTTTCCCTTTGCCACGAATATAACTATGGATGAACCAAAGTAATGAGACAACCCACTCTTTTGGGGCAGGAAGGAAGTAGGAAGATGAGTTTTCAATTTGTAGAATCCGTTCTACCCGAACTCTTGGAAGTGGAGCGGGTAATGGAGCAGGCTTTTCAATTACGGGCGGGACATGTTTCCCGCTTTGTTAGCTTAGAATTGGCTAGAGTGGACAAGTACCTGTACCCGGCAATGCTTTTGTTGGTGGCCAGGATGTTTGGCGCCGGTGGTGAGAAAGGCCGGCCGCTGGCTGCCGTGGTGCAGTTTATTCGCCTGGCCACTCACGTGCACCGCTATGACGGCAAAGCCCCCCAGTATCCGGTACTGGTGGGGGATTACCTTTACAGTCATTTCTTTTTCTATTTAAGCAAGCATGATTATTTGGAAATGCTGGCGCCTTTATCGGCATCCATCTGCCAGATTCATGAAGGCGGCATCATTCGCAAGGAGGTTTTGGAAACCGGAAATGGCGGCCTGGAGGACTATGCCGCAGTGGCGGAAAAGGAATGGGGAAGCCTTTTGGCGGAATCCTGTGCCATCGGTGCCAAAATTGCCGGTGCGGCCCATGAAATGGTTGAAGCTGTGCATGCCTACGGGCGAAATTTTGGTACCGCCTGGGGAATTTTGCGGTCCGGCTTTACCAAACCGTCCCCCGACCATTACCTCTGCCGGGCCCGGGAGGCATTGGAGACGCTGCCCGACACCCCCGAACGCCACCTGCTGGCCCTGGCAGTGGGCGCGCTGGTGGACGAACCGGAAGCGATGAAAAAATTCATGGCGGGGTAATAACTCAAGGTGCGAGTTATTGCATGTGAAAAGGAGGCGACACCATGGCATTTCGTGACCTGCAGCATTTTATGGAAAAACTGGAACAGCGGGGGGAACTCAAGCGTATCAGCGCTCCCGTCTCCAATAATTTGGAAATCACCGAAATCACCGACCGGGTGAGCAAGGCTTACGGCCCGGCTTTGTTGTTTGAGAATGTTGAAGGCTATGATATGCCTGTCCTGACCAATGCCTTCGGCAGCTTTGAGCGGATGTGTTTTGCCCTGGGTGTGGAAGATTTGGATGATATCGGCGCGGAGATCCTCACCTTTCTCCAGCCGCCGGAAGTGCCCACCGGCATGTTTGACAAGCTCAAAGCTTTGCCGAAAGTGGCCCGGATTGCCAATTTTATGCCGAAAACAGTGAAAAAAGGCATCTGCCAGGAAGTGGTGCACACCGACCCTGATTTGCGCATCCTGCCGGTGCTCAAGTGCTGGCCCCAGGACGGCGGGCCGTTTATCACCCTGCCGCTGGTTTTTACCAAGGATTCCGAAACCGGCAAGCGCAACGTGGGCATGTATCGCATGCAGATTTTTGATAACAAAACCACCGGCATGCACTGGCACATGCACAAGCACGGTGCTGAGCATTACCGGGGCAACCAGGCCAAGGGACAGCGGATGGAAGTGGCGGTAGCTTTGGGCGGTGACCCGGCCATTACCTATGCCGCCACGGCGCCCCTGCCAAAGGATATTGACGAAATGTTTTTTGCAGGTTTCCTGCGCAAAGAGCCGGTGGAACTGGTGAAGTGCAGGAGCGTGGATATCGAGGTTCCCGCTCACGCGGAAATCGTCATTGAAGGATATGTGGACCCCGGTGAGACGCGGCTGGAGGGGCCTTTTGGCGACCACACCGGTTACTATTCCCTGGCCGACCAGTACCCGGTCTTCCATGTCACCTGCATTACCCACCGGAAAAATGCGGTCTACCCGGCCACCATTGTGGGCAAACCGCCCATGGAGGACTGCTACATGGGTAAAGCCACGGAAAGAATTTTCCTGCCGCTTTTAAGGATGCAGCTTCCGGAAATCAAGGATATGAATTTGCCCCTGGAAGGTGTGTTTCATAACTGTGCCATCGTCTCCATTAAAAAAGCATACCCCGGCCATGCCAAAAAGGTGATGCATGCCCTCTGGGGTATGGGCCAGATGATGTTTACCAAGCTGATTATCGTGGTGGACGAGACGGTAAACGTGCAGAACCTTTCCGAAGTAATGTGGAAAGTTTTCAATAACATTGATGCCAAGCGCGACGTGACCATTGTGGACGGGCCTTTGGATATACTGGACCATGCTTCGCCCCTTCCCAATTACGGTCACAAGATGGGTGTTGACGCCACCAAAAAGTGGCCCGGTGAGGGGCATACCCGGGAGTGGCCCGGTGACATTGAAATGAGCGAGGATATCAAACAGTTGGTGGACAAGAAGTGGGAGGACTATGGCTTCAGAGAATAAGTTCAAGGTCTTTTTGGAAATGATTAAATTTGAACACACGATTTTTGCCTTGCCCTTTGCCTATTTGGGGGCGTTTTTGGCCAGCGGCGGCCTGCCCAGCGGCCATGACCTCTTTTGGATTACCCTGGCAATGGTAGGCGCCCGGACGGCGGCCATGTCCTTAAACCGTTTGATTGACAGGCATATTGACGCCAGAAATCCCCGGACAGCGGGGAGAGCGCTGCCCAAGGGACTTCTTTCCGTGGGTGAAGTGTGGCTTTATACAATTATTTCATTTATAGTTCTTTATATCGCTGCCAGCCAGCTGAATTCTCTTTGTGTCAGGCTGATGCCCGTTGCCGTTTTTGTCCTGGTCATTTATTCTTATACCAAGCGCTGGACCTGGGCCTGCCATTTCATACTCGGTGTTGCCCTGGGCCTGGCTCCCCTGGGCAGCTGGGTGGCGGTAACCGGCAGTATTGACCTGCCGGGAGTGCTGCTGGGCCTGGCTGTAGCCGTGTGGGTGGCGGGATTTGATATTATTTACGCCTGCCAGGACTACGATTTCGATACCAAGTCCGGTATCCACTCGGTACCGGCCCGCTTTGGTATCAGCAGTGCGCTGGTAATTTCCGCGGCACTGCACGTCCTTGCGCCGCTGTTGCTGGCCGCGGTGGGCCTGTATCTGAAACTGGGTGTCTTTTACCTGGCGGGTGTAATTGTTGCCGCCGGCCTGCTGGCACACGAACACCGCCTGATCAAGCCCGATGACCTCTCCAAACTGGGTATTGCCTTCATGAATATGAACGGTTACCTCAGTACCTTAATGTTTGTATTTACGGTACTGGATATTTTACTGTAGTTTAAGAAGAACCGTCCCCCAAAAAGAGGATGATGCAGTTGAGACGACAATCAACCTTGATAGTGGCGATTACCGGCGCATCCGGGGCTGTATACGCCAAGCGCATGCTGGAAGTGCTGCTTGGCGGCGGGCACCGGGTATACCTGACCGTATCCGGACCGGGCAGACGGGTGCTGGCGGAGGAAGTAGGTTGGGAAATCCCGGCCGAGCCGGCGAACGCCCGGGAACAAATACGGGAATTCTTACATGCCGGCAACAGCGACCTTTACTATTTTGACGTCAACGATGTCGGTGCCTTGATTGCCAGCGGTTCGGTGAAAACGGACGGAATGATTATTATTCCGTGCTCCATGTCCACCGTTTCCGCCGTGGCCAACGGTACGGCATCAAACCTGATCGAGCGGGCGGCAGACGTGATGCTGAAGGAAAAACGCCCGCTGGTGCTGGTGCCCCGGGAAACCCCGTTAAACGCGGTGCATTTGAAAAACATGCTTGAGCTCAGTCGCATGGGCGTGCACCTGGTCCCGGCCATGCCCGCCTTTTACCACCATCCCAGGACAATTGACGATTTGGTAAATTTTTTGACCGGCCGTGTTTTGGATTATTTTCAAATAGAACACAATCTTTACCAGCCCTGGCAGGGATAGCCGGGGTTTTTCATTTGGGTAAAAATAAAACTGGCAGGTCAACAAAGAAATATTGCCAAATATTAACACGCATCGATTTTGTTGTTCGGGCGCACCCTATTAAGGAATTAACAATAAAGGAGGAATTTTATCTCATGTATCAACAAGCGGACCGTCTTGGCCAGCTGGCACAAAGATTCCAGCAGGAACTGGGACAGATCAGTCAGGTGAATCAGCAAATGGGCCAGACTGCCGGCCAGTCCAACCAGCAACTGCAGCAGGTGCAACAACTGGCCAGCAGGGTTGCCCAGGAATTGCAGCAACTCAGCAGTATGACCCGCCAGGCATCTCAGCAACTCCAAAACCAAAGTCAAATGGCCGGGCAACAGTTTACCGGTCAGTTTGGCCAGCAAGGAGCGGGTATGCCGGCCGGCCGGCAGCAGGCAATAGGCACCCAGGCCGGGCAGCAAGCCTTTGGCCAGCAAGGAAATCAACAAATGCAAAGACAGCAGCAGAACATTCAAAATGCACAGCAGTTTAACCAGGCGAAATCGCAGTACAACCAGCGGCAGCAATATCAACCCCAGTGGCAGCAAGGTCAGCAGCAGGCAACTGCCGGTCAATTTGGTCAGCCCCAATGGCAGCAGACGGGCCAGCAGCAGACTACTGCCGGTCAGTTTGGCCAACAAAATATCCAGCAGTACGGCCAGGCAAGCGTCCAGCAACCTGGTCAACAGTACGGCCAACAGCAATACAGCCAACAACAGCAAGAAAACCTCTATGGCCCGGTTTCGCCTTCGCAAATCAGAACCTTGCAATAACCGAAAATTGAAATTCAAAAACAAGACAGCCTCGCAAACGCGGGGCTGTTTTTTAGTAGTGCCTGGCACTCTGTATATTTTCAATGAGAAAGTTGCATAATTACCATTTTATGGCACACGATCAATTTATGCAACGGCTCGCCGTTATAACACTGGGATGAATGCGAGATATCTGGTATAATACAATAAATATGGATATATTTCCAGGTGTAATTTACCTGCTTTACGGCATAGGATGGTTATATCTGTGTCGTTTAGAGAAAAAAATTTCAGAGAGGTAGATTGTCATGATCAGCAGACCGCTTAATGCTTATGACAGGGCGATTAAATCCCTGCAGCAGGAGATATTGAGTATGGGAGAAGAAGTGAATAAAATTCTCTGCCTGGCCATGGACGGCTTGAAGAACCAGGATGAGCAAAAATGCCACCTGGTAATTGAAATGGACGATGCCATCGATGATATGGACTATGATATCGAACAGAAGACATTGGCAATTATCGCGCTTCAGCAAGCCATTGAAGAGGATTTGCGCACCCTGGCCAGCGCCATGCGTATTATTAAGGAGCTGGAGCGTATCGGCGACTATGCCGTGAATATTGCCCAGGTATCCCTGCGGCTGAAGGAGAAGGGACAGTACTTCAAACCGCTGGTTGATATCCCGCGCATGGCAGACTTGGCTCTGGCCATGGTGAACAAAAGCCTGAAAGCATTCACCGAACGGGATATTGAGTCTGCCCGGGAGCTTGACCGTGACGACAACCGGGTGGATAAACTCTTCGAATACCTTTATGACGAGCTGATTGACTTCATGAAACAGGACTGTAACCTGGTAGACCAGGCCAGCTACCTGTCACTGGTGGCCCGGTATCTCGAGCGTATTGCCGACCACGCCGTCAATATTGGCGAAATGACCATCTACATGGTAACCGGCGAACGCCGGCCCTTTAACAGAAGGAACGAGTAGAATAACTCAAGGTGCCTGTCACCTTGAGTTATTTACCAATGGGAGAGATAAAGATGCGGCTGATGATGGTTCTTATGGGCCTCATGGGGGGACTCGGTATATTTGTATATGGAATGCAGTTGACTTCTGACGGCCTGCAGAAAGCTTCCGCCCACCGGATGAAAGATGTGCTGGCCAGTCTCACCAGCAACCGTCTGTTGGCGGTTTTGGTGGGAATTGTGATTACTGTCTTGCTGCAGAGCAGCAGTGCGGCTACAGTCCTGCTGGTGGGTCTGGTCAATGCTTCCATGATGACCCTGGGGCAGGCTTTGGGTGTCATCCTGGGTTCGGCTGTGGGTACGACCCTGACCGTGCAGTTGATAGCCTTTAAAGTCACCGACTATGCCCTGTGGATGGTGGCCATCGGTGTGCCGATCATGCTTTTTGCCAGGCGGCCGAGCCACAAGCATTTGGGGCAGGCAATACTGGGTTTTGGCTTTATTTTTTACGGCATGGCTCTCATGTCCGGGGCCATGCAGCCGCTGCGTTCTTATCCCGGCTTCATTGATATGCTAGTATATGTAACCGCCAATCCTATGCTCACAGTGCTGGTAACCATGGTCTTTACCGCAATTGTCCAGAGCAGTGCCGCTTCCATTGCCTTGGGGATGTCCCTGGCCAGTCAGGGTGTCATCAGCTTTGATGCGGCCATTCCCATGGTACTGGGAGCCAATATCGGCACCACCGCTACGGCGTTGTTATCCAGCCTGGCATCTTCCCGGGCGGCCAAGAGGGTGGCGCTGGCTCACCTGATTTTCAAAGTCATTGGCGTGATAATCTTTCTGCCATTTCTGGATTTCTTCACCAACCTGGTAGCCATGACCTCCACGGATATTCACCGGCAGATTGCCAACGGCCATTCCATTTTTAATATTGTCATTCTCCTGGTATTCCTGCCCGTTACCAGCTATTTCGGCACCCTGATGGAATACATTCTGCCCGATGCCGGTAAAAAAGAACGGGCCGCTCACTACCTGGATGAGGCGGTGCTTGATGTGCCGGAACTGGCTATCGACCAGGCCAAAAGCGAAATCCTGCGCATGGCGAGAATTGCCCGCGAAGAAGTACTGCCGTACCTGCTGGATGTGGTAAAGACCGGTGACGATAGACTGCAGAACCAGCTGCGGGAAGCGGAGTTGACCCTGGATTTTCTTTACCGTTCCATTACCCGTTATCTCTCCCGCCTGGCCCAGGGCAATTTGTCCGAGGGCCAGTCCGAGCAGCAGATAAAGATGCTTTACGTCTGCAATGACCTGGAGCACCTGGGAGACGTGATGATGGGCATGCTGCAGATCGGACAAAAGCTCAGGCGTGAGGGCCTGGACTTAAGCGAAGAGGGGTGGCGGGAGCTGGAGATGATGCACCGGGCCATCACCAAAAACTTCAACGCTGCCGTGGCAGCGTTTGAAAAGGATGACCATGAGAAGGCCCGCAGCGTCATCCACCTCAATCCCGAAATCGCGCGGATGGAGAAAAATTTGCGCTACTCCCATTTCCACCGCCTCCAGGAAAACGAAAAATCCCTGGAGACCAGTGCCGTGCACCTGGACCTGACCAACAACCTGCTGCGCATCAATAACCACGCCATCAGCATTGCCCAGGCAACAATGGGAATCATCTAACAGGTTTGGGGACGGTTCGCCGTATTCTTTCCTTAGCAGAAAACCGCCTGGACTTACCGCAGTCGGGACGTTTCTTGGGCTTTAGTCCTTCAAATCCTTCCCGATGGTAAGCCCTGATCCAGCATTCTAGTGTCTTTGGTGCATACTCTTTGGAGCCGTAGTATGGCACGTTATGCACCTGGTTTGTAATTTCAGAGAGATATTCTTTCTGGCTTTTCACCTGGCCGTTTAGAACCGGTGCAATCAGCCCATAGCGAAACAGGGCTATTTGTTCTCTCTCCTTTTCGGTCATTGATTTTACCTCCCTTGGCAAAAATTTGGGAGGTCAGCCGGCTGACCTTAGAACAAATACTATTTTAGCCCGAATATTTTGCTTTGCCAACGCAAAGGTATTTCGGGAAAAATCTTGACAAACATCATTGTCCAGTTTATAATTATCACATAATTAAAAATATTAATGCAAACGGTTGAGGAGAAAGTAGAGTACGTGAGGAAAGAAGGCTACACGTGCTTTTTTCGTTTGAGGGGAGAGATACGGGACCAAATGAATAATGTAATTAAATCTGCTATGGTGCAAACTTCAGTCTGTCCTTCCAAAAACGACAACATTGAAAAAAATGTAAATATGATTAAAGAGGCAGCAAGTTTAGGGGCACAAATTGTTTGTTTGCAGGAGCTGTTTTATACTCAATATTTTGCTTCGGAACAGGATCCGAAATGGTTAGCGCTGGCAGAGAGTATTCCAGGGCCTACCATTGAAATCATGCAAGATTTAGCGGTCTCTAATGGAATAGTTTTGGTAGTTCCAATCATGGAAGCAGATAAACCCGGCGTTTACTACAATACAACCGTTGTAATTGATGCAGATGGTCAACTATTAGGAAAGTACAGAAAAATTCATCTTCCCCATTTTGAAGGTTTCTGGGAACAATACTATTTCAAGAAAGGCGATTTGGGGTACCCGGTATTTAAAACAGCATATGCCACCATTGGGATAATGTCAGATTATGACCGGCTTTTTCCGGAAGTACCACGCATACTGGCTTTAAAAGGCGCCCAGATAATCTACAACCCCTGCACAACAGTGATGGATTTGTCACGCCATATTTGGTTTATTACGCAGCGGGGACATGCAATCAGCAACGCTGTTTTTGTGGGAACAAGTAACCGCGTCGGGAAGGAACCTTATAGTCCCGGTGTTTATTACGGTATGAGTTATTTCTGCAGCCCCAACGGTGAAATATTAATTCAAGGAAGTCAAAACCAGGACGAAATAGTGATTGCTGAATTAGACTTGGGCCTTATTGACCGAGAAAGGGAGAAATGGAATTTGCTTCGCACGCGACAACCAGATACTTATGAAGAATTGCTCAAGTAATTAATAGTTAGGCGGGGGGAGATTGAATATCGTTCCAGGGGGAGTTGAGGAAGCTTGAATATCGAAGTTGACTTCACGGCACTGGGCCCTGAAGAGGTTGCCACGCTACTTTTACTGCTATCTATAAACCGTAACATGGAAAACAGAATTAAGCGAGAAATAGAGAGCACAGGGTTATTTAAATGTGCTGTGACGGAAATTGGTGCCGGCGTGGACGCAATTAAAAGAAAACTTGTCAGTGCCGTTGTCGGGGCAGCTTTGGATAACGACCTGATAAATAAAACACCGCACCATGTTCATGCCTTAATACATGCTACCGAAGAGGCTGTTAGGGGTATTTTTGAGACAAACCCCCTAACCGGTAATGTGGGACTAAAGATATCTATGGTGAGGGACAGCCAATGGATAGTGGTCTCTGTTTTAGGGAGCTGTGCGGCACATCACTTGAGTAACCATAAACATATCGGATTAGGTATGATGCATATAGATTATTAAAGGTCGATTGGACAAATTAATATTTATGATAGGGGCACGGGTATCCGGAGAGTATCTGAGAAGAGTAGAAAGGCCATTTTCTGGTCTTTTTATGTTTACTTGGCTCAATTTAGACGAAAGGAAAAGGGTTGAAAAAAGCTGAGGAGATTATGTTTAAATTTAACGGAAGAAAATACGACAAATCTAGTTATGGGGGGATATATATGTCTGCAATTAAACGTTTGAAATATTGTACCAATGGAGAGTGGAAGGAATCAAAAACAGACAAATACATGGAAATTACCGACAGTAGTACCGGTGAAATTATAGCGGAAACTCCTTGTTGTACCAAGGAGGAAGTAAATGAAGCGGTGGAGGCAGCCAAAAACGCTTTTCCCGAATGGTCGGATACACCTGTCACCAAAAGGGTTCAGGTCATGTTTAAGTTTAAGCAGCTATTGGATGAACATTTGGACGAACTTACCCTTTCGGTGGCTACAGAACTGGGGAAAAACTTGGATGAAGCAAGGGGGGACGTACTAAAGGCCATAGAAGTTGTAGAACTGGCTTGTTCAACTCCTGTATTGATGCAGGGAGATTCATTAATGAATGTATCAGATGGTTATGATACGGTAATGTATCGAGAACCACTGGGAGTCTTTGCGGGGATTGTTCCCTTTAACTTTCCCGCAATGATCCCTTTCGGGTGGATGATACCGTTATGTATTACCACAGGCAACACTTTTGTCCTGAAAGCTGCAAGTCTCACGCCCATGACGGCAATGAGAATGCTGGAACTCCTTTATGAAGCAGGGCTTCCCAAAGGAGTGGTAAACCTGGTAACCTGCAGTCGCAAGGAAGCAGGACTGCTATTGGAACACCCTGACATAAAAGGTATTTCCTATGTTGGCTCTACCTCAGTAGGAAGACACATCTACGCCACCGCAGCGGCAAATGGCAAAAGGGTGCAGGCGCTCTGCGAAGCAAAAAATCACGGGTTAGTCCTTAGAGATGCCAACCTGGAGATTGCAGCACGTCGCATTATCAATTCCACCTTCGGCTGTGCCGGGCAGCGGTGTATGGCACTACCCGTGGTTTGCGTGGAAGAATCAGTGGCCGATGAATTTGTTTCCTACCTCGTTAAATTTGCGAAAGAAAGAAAAGTTGGTCCGGCTTATGAACCGTCCACGGAACTGGGACCGGTTGTATCTGCTGAGCACAAGCAGTTTGTCTTGGACTGGATTGCCAAAGGTGTAGAGGAGGGCGCTGAACTGGTTCTCGACGGGAGAAACGTAATGGAAGAAAAAGGACTGGAAGGCGGCTTTTACATAGGACCGACAATTTTTGACCATGTAACACAGGAAATGAGTGTAGGTCAATCAGAAATTTTTGGCCCTGTTACCTGTCTTAAACGAGTAAAAGATTTTGAACACGGTATTGCGGTCATGAATGCCAGTGAGTTTGCCAACGGTTCTTGTATATTTACCAATAATGGTTACTACGCCAGGGAGTTTGCCAAAAGAACCCATGCAGGCATGGTGGGCGTCAACGTGGGCATCCCAGTCCCTGTCTCCGTATTTCCTTTCTCAGGACATAAAAACTCCTTCTTCGGTGACCTGCACGTAATGGGAAAAGACGGCGTGGCTTTCTATACCGAGGTAAAGTCGGTAACAACCAAATGGTTTGGTGAAAAGGACCTGCAGGAAACTAAAGTGAGCACTTGGGAAGGGACGATAACTAGAAAATAAGTCGAAAAATATTTACTAAGAAGAAGGAATTTTAGAAAAAATATTGAATAACTCTTTAATAAAAGTCAAACAATTGAGAATATTTTGGCACGGGCGCTAGTGCCCGGGAGTAATTGAGTTTAGAAGAGAGGCCATTCTTATGTCGGCCTCTCTTTGTTTTTTAAAAAGAAGGGGGAGCAGGAGTATGAAGACCTATAACCAAAAACATCAACAATATCTTTTTCCCTGCGTGGCTAATTACTACGAAGAACCCGTTGTGATGGAGCGGGGCGAGGGTAAGTACTTATATGACCTCGAAGGAACGCAGTATCTGGACTTTTTCGGTGGTATTTTGACGGTTAGCATTGGACACTGTGATACGGAAATTACTGACCAAGTTGTGGCGCAGATGCGAAAATTACAGCATACTTCAACCTTGTATCCCACAAGACCCATTGTAGACTTGGCAGAAAAAATGGCAGAGATAACGCCGGGTGACTTAAAAAAGAGTTTTTTTACTTCGAGTGGGACAGAAGCAGATGAAACCGCGATACTATTAGCAAAACTGGCTACAGGACAGCAGGAAATAGTGGCATTACGGCATGCTTACAGCGGCCGGTCCTTTTTGGCAATGGCGGTGACTGCTCATTCCTCCTGGCGATTGGGTGGCACCCATGTCTTAGGAATCAAACATGCCCACAGTCCCTATTGTTATCGCTGTGCCTTTGGTAAGGAGTACCCCAATTGTGATCTGGAATGTGCTAAAGATGTAGAGGAATTAATTGTAACAACTACTTCTGGGCAAATTGCAGCTTTCATTGCCGAACCTATCCAGGGAGTCGGCGGATTTATTACTCCGCCTAAAGAGTATTTCCAAGAAGTAATCCCCATTGTGAAAAAATATGGTGGTTTGTTTATCTGCGATGAGGTACAGACCGGTTTTGGCAGAACTGGTGGTAAAATGTGGGGAATTGAGCATTGGGAGGTAGAGCCGGATATTCTCACTTTTGCCAAAGGCGTTGCCAATGGCCTGCCCATGAGCGGTACCGTAGCCAGGGCTGAGATAGCCGATAAATTCACTGGGTCCAGCATAGCTACTTTTGGCGGCAATCCCGTTTCGTGTGCCGGTGCATTAGCCACCATTGAAGCAATAGAAAAACGAAATCTGGTGGAGAATTGCAAAATTGTAGGTGATTACCTGCGGGAAAAATTAAAAGAGCTCAAGGATAAGTACGCTGTCATTGGAGAAGTGCGCGGCAAGGGGTTAATGCAGGCTTTGGAATTGGTGTCTGATAATAAACAACCTGACCCGGATCTTGTCAACCGGGTCTTTGAAGAAACGAAAAAACGAGCCTTATTAATAGGAAAAGGCGGGCTCTACGGCAACGTCATACGGATTGCTCCGCCAATGACAGTGGGGAAAGATGACGTTGACACAGCTGTCAGAGCGCTGGACGAGGCGCTAGCTTCTTGTTTATAAGTAGTTTGCAGTGATAAAAACAATATTATGAAAGGAGGTTTGTTGGTAATGGCCAAAGTCACTGTTCATCAACTGAAAATCATGAAGCAGGACAAAGAAAAAATCAGTATGATGACGGCTTATGATTACCCCACCGCGTATTTTGTCGACAAAGCAGGTATTGAAATTATACTTGTAGGCGACTCGTTGGCGATGACGGTGCTGGGCCATGATTCTACGGTGCCGGTAACAATGGAAGAGATGTTGCATCATGTCCGGCCGGTTGTCAAAGGCGCGCCTGACTCGTTGATTGTTGCGGATTTACCTTTTGGTTCCTACAACGCTTCCGTGGAACAGGCAATAATCAATGCCACCAGAATGATGAAGGAAGGGGGTGCGGATACGGTAAAACTGGAAGGTGGCAAGGAAGTAGCGGACAAAGTAAAGGCAATTATAGATGCCGGCATACCTGTCATGGGCCATATCGGGCTGACACCGCAGACGGCATCAAAGCTGGGCGGGTTTAAGGTCCAAGGGGCAACCCTGGAAGCGGCCAACGCCCTGCTGCTAGATGCTCTTGCTTTGGAGAAAGCAGGGGTGTTTGCACTGATCCTGGAATGTGTTCCCGAAGCGGTAGGTAAGTTGATTACGGAGAAAGTATCAATTCCCACTATCGGTATTGGCGCCGGAAGATACTGCGATGGCCAGGTGCTGGTATTTCATGATTTGGTAGGGTTGTTTGAGCGGTTTGTCCCCAAGTTTGTCAAGAAGTATGCTGACTTAGGTGAAGAAGTATCCAAAGCACTGGAAAAATTCAAGCAGGATGTAAAGAATGGGATATTTCCGGGTGAAGAACATATTTTTGCCGGCGTTAAAGACGCGGACTTGAAAGGACTTTATTGAAGGTTGGGGTTTAAGAACTGCGCCAGGCCTGCCCGGACTATCATCGACTTGAAAGGACTTTATTGAAGGTTGGGAGCGATTGCATGAATGTTACGGTTTTGGGTGCCGGAGCAATGGGTAGCCTCTTTGGCGGTTTGTTGGCAAGAAGCGGTAACCAAGTTACGCTGCTGGATATCTGGCAGGAGCATGTTGATGCTATTGACCGGGACGGTTTGCTTATTGAAGAAGACACTACAATTAGGATAAAAAACATTAAAGCCGCAAGTCCTCCTGCTGCTATTGACAAAACCGATTTACTAATAGTGTTTGTCAAGTCCACGGTTACCGGTGAAGCGCTGGAACAGGTAAAAGGTGCCCTTGGTCCGGACACAATTGTCCTTACACTACAAAATGGATTAGGCAATGTGGAAAAAATCAGTGCCTGTGTTGGACAGGAAAATGTTATCGCCGGGACCACTGCCCATGGTTCCACGCTGCTGGGCCCAGGAAAAGTAAGGCATGCGGGTAGAGGGTTGACGGTAATTGGTGAAATCAATGGCCAGGTGTCCTCACGGGTACTACAGATTGCCTCAATGTTAAATGAGGCAACAATTCAAACAAAGGTAACGGACAACGTCTTGGGACTTATCTGGGATAAATTGCTGGTTAACGTCGGCATCAACGCTTTGACAGCAATTACCGGACTGGAAAACGGTAAGTTGCTGCATTTCAGGGAAACAGAAGAATTGTTGGAAATGGCAGTAAGTGAAGGCATCAGAGTAGCCCGGGCAAAGGGAATTATGTTGGGCTATGATGACCCCATAGCACATACCAAAGAAATATGTAGCCTGACCGGAAAGAACAAATCTTCCATGCTTCAGGATATCTTAAACAAAAGGAAGACGGAAATAGACACCATCAATGGGGCGATTGTCCGGGAGGGTGAACAACTGGGTATTGAGACACCGGTTAACAAGGTACTGACCAATTTAATAAAGACTGTGCAGGAAAAATGTGCAGGCAGCCACTGACGGCGAGTAGATTTAAGCAGTTTTTACCTTTTTCTTAGAGGTTTCGTGTTTATTTCTTTGAGTTAAGCAGTGGTTACACCAACAGAAATATAAACACGGGGGTTTATGGTGGCAACCAAAAAACAAACTGAAAAATTTTAGGAGGGTAATTGGATGAGAGAGGATAAGAGGTATACTCAGGCAAACAAAGAGGCTGTAATAAGTCTCATCTTGGGCGTTTTGTTCATCGTCTGGTGGTATCTATTCGCTTACGGGTTAGGTGATAGGCCTGTGGAAGACTACAGCTATATCATGGGCTTACCGGCCTGGTTATTCTATAGTAGTGTGCTGGGTTTTGTCGTATTTTCCTTTGCTGCTTGGCTCGTAATAGAAAAGTTTTTTAAAGATATCCCGTTAAATGATGCTACATCGTCAGAGGAAGATACTAATTTGTCCACTAGCAGTACAAAAGATATAGGCGTTTAATTGGCCATAGGTATTGTCAAGAATTTTGGTAATATTGAAAAATTTAAGGAGGAAGAAGCGTATGACCAACATGGGTGTTCTTATTCCAATGGCAATTTACCTGATTATTGTCTACTTGCTGGCGTTTTACAGTAGCAAGATAAGGAAGAAAACGGATAAAGGCGCTTTTATTGAAGAGTATTTTATTGGCAGCAGGAGTATGGGTGGCTTTGTCCTGGCAATGACACTTGTTGCTACCTATGCTAGTGCCAGCAGCTTCATCGGTGGACCGGGGGTAGCATATAAATTGGGTTTTGGCTGGGTGCTGCTGGCGATGACGCAGGTGCCGGTAGCATTTTTAACCTTAGGGGTTTTGGGCAAAAAATTTGCCGTTGTATCACGTAAAATAAATGCTGTTACAATTAATGATTTCCTGAAGGAACGGTTTAACAGCAAAGCGGTAGTAATTATTGGCTCCGTCAGCCTTATCATTTTTTTCATTGCCGGTATGGTGGCCCAGTTTATCGGTGGGGCCAGGCTTTTTGAGTCAGTAACTGGATTGCATTATAACATTGGACTGACAATATTTGCGGTCACTGTTATAATCTATACCACAATTGGCGGTTTCCGGGCGGTTACTCTAACCGATGCTGTTCAAGGGGTGGTTATGGTAATTGGTACTGTAGCTTTGCTGGTAGGCACCATTAAATACGGTGGTGGCATGACGAGCATTGTGGTAAAACTTAAAACCATTGACCCGGCTTTATTGACGCCGTTCGGGCCAGGTAATTTTATTTCCAAGCCGTTCATCATGTCTTTCTGGGTATTGGTCAGTTTCGGAGTTATCGGGCTACCCCAGACAGCGGTAAGAGCCATGGGTTACAGGGATTCCAAGTCAATGCACCGGGCGATGATTATCGGTACGTTTGTGGTGGGATTTCTAATGCTGGGTATGCATCTGATTGGCGTGTTTGGTCGGGCTATATTACCCCAGTTGGATGTTGCCGATAAGCTGATGCCCGAATTGACCTTGAAAGTTCTGCCGCCAGTTTTTGCCGGTATTTTCTTGGCCGGTCCTTTGGCGGCCATAATGTCAACAATTGATTCCCAGTTGATTTTGGCTTCGGCTGGGATAGTAAAGGACCTTTATTTAAATTACATTAACCCTTCGGGTCAAAATACAGAGGAAGGGGTCAAGAAAGTAGAAAACTTAAGCATATACTCCACTGCTATCATTGGAATTATTGTGTTTTTAGCATCTTTCAATCCACCGGACTTGATAGTTTGGATTAACCTGTTTGCCTTTGGCGGACTACAGGCAGCCTTTCTCTGGCCCATAATTTTAGGCTTATACTGGAAACGTGCCAATGCCAGCGGTGTTATTGCCTCCATGATTGCGGGAGTCGGCTCATATTTTTACTTTGTGATAGTGGTCAAAAGGTTTATGGGGATGCATGTCATTGTACCAACGCTGGCAGTAGCGCTAGTAGCACTGGTGGCGGTCAGTCTGATGACAAAGCCACCGGAGGAAGAAATCATCCAGAGATTTTGGGGAGCATAAAAAATACGAGAAATATTGTCCGGTTCAGTGTTTCCTTTCCTTTCGTGATTGCATGGACTAATGAGAAGGAATATAAGTTATATGATAGAAGGGGAAATGGATATGCATGACTACCAGCAGGTTCTAAATCATATACAGGAAGAGGAATTGGTAAAATTTACAACTGACATGTTGAAGATAAACAGTGTTTTCGACCCTGACAAAGAAGGATACAATGAGGAACGAGTGGCTCATTTTATTGCCGACAAGTTAAAAGCGATAGGTTTACAGGTTTTTGTGGAGGAAGTTGAGCCGGGTCGCCCCAATGTGATAGGGATATTACAGGGAAGCGGCCCAGGGAAAACTCTTCTTTTTGAAGGCCATACCGATGTGGTTACAGCGGGAGATGAAGGTGAATGGAGCTATCCCCCTTTTGCCGCGCGGATTGACAGCGGTAGAATTTACGGTCGGGGTGCTTGTGACACCAAGGGTAACGTGGCCGCGGCAATACATGCCGTTAGGGCGATAAAAGAATCCGGTGTGGATTTTCCGGGACGCATCTTGTTATGCATGCCCGTGGATGAAGAGGGGTTAATGATTGGCATCAAACATTTTATTCAAAACGGTTGGGCTGATAACGTAGATGCGGCAATAATTTGTGAACCTGAAGAAAATAATGTTTGTGTGGCGCAAAAAGGCGCTATAAGAATGGGCATTAAAATTAAGGGCAAAATGGCCCACGGCGCCATGCCCCAATCAGGTGTCAATCCCAACTGGCGCATGGCTAAAGTGATATGCGAGTTAGAGAAGCTGCAGCAAAAAGAAATAGATAGACTGGGTAAGCATAAATATCTGGGATATCCCAGTATCACACCAACCATAATAAGGGCGCCCAGGAAAGGAGAACCGCAGATCAACGTTATTCCCAGCGAGTGTTACACCACCTTGGATATTCGGACAGTACCGGGACAGGACCATGGTGGTTTAATTCAAGAGATCCAGGACATCTTAGATATTTTGGCTAAAGAAGATAGTGATTTTCGCGGTAGTCTGGAGGTTATGGAAAGAAGGCCTTGGACGGAAACCCCAAAAGAAGAACCCGTAGTCAGGGCGGTATGTGTCGCGTACAGGTTGGTGACTGGCAAGGAACCTGTTTATAACGGTGTGCCGGGCGCAACCGATGGCACTTTCCTAAACTGCTTAAAAGATATACCTATAGTGACCACGGGGGCGGGTGGTCGGTCAGTACCTCATCAGGCTGATGAGTATGTGGAAATTGCTGAGCTGGTGGAAACAACTAAACTCTATGCCCTGTCAGCTATGTTGTATCTCAACGGAGATATTTAAAGTGTTAAAGTGCCTGGCACTGCTAAACTTCGACATTATTTGTCGAAACAATGGAGTGCCAGGCACTACAAACGATTAAAAAAATTCTGAAAATAAAAGCAGGAATTTTTCTGCCGGTGTAGAATAGAATGTATTAACAAGACCAATATGGGTAGATGCCGGTCTTTTTCTTTTAGACAATGTGGTCATTACCAGTTATAACCACAGGAAGTTGTTGCTTGCTGTTGAAAGCAAAAAGGGGGTGGCCGTTAATTTAACATAGGATTTAGCTTTTGAACTTAATGTCAAAAAAGGAGGTTGATTACACAAAATGAAAAAAAGGCTTTTTATCGGGTTGATCCTGCTGGTCATTCTTGCCCTGGTTGCGCTTCCGGGCTGTACGGCCAACACGCCGGATGAAGGTAAAAGCCAGGAGCAGCCGAAGGAAGAGGGCCAACAGCAGGCCAAGGAGCAGGCGGGTAAAAAGAAAGTGCTGACGGTTGCCATACCCACCGAAGTGGTGACCCTGGACCCGGCAATGCACCGCGACAGGGTGACCGAGACCGTGATCAGAAATATGTTTGACGGTCTGGTAACCCGCACCACGGATATGAAGATTGTACCGGAAATTGCCGAATCCTGGGAACAGGCATCGCCTACGGAGTGGATCTTCAAGATTAGAAAGGGCATTACATTTCATAACGGCGAGAAACTTACCGCGGATGATGTGGCATATACATTTAACCGCCTGATTACTGAAGGAGCGGTGGACGGGCAGTCTTCGCCGCGTAAGGGCCTGCTTGGTCCGCTGGAGAAAGCGGAGCAGGTGGATGACTACACAGTGAAATTCACCCTGGCCGAGCCCTGGCCGGTATTCTTGGCCATGCTGCCCTTCCAGGAAGTGGTACCCAAAGACTATATCGAAGAGCACGGTTCCGCTTACTTTGCGGAAAATCCCGTAGGTGCCGGTCCTTTCCAATATGTGAAGGAAGGCAGCAAGTTGAACGAGCAGATAATCATGAAGCGGTATGACAATTACTGGGGCGGCTCCCCGGACATTCCGCCGGTGGGCGAGGCCCGGGTGGATGTGGCAATCTTCAAGATTATGCCGGAAGTGGCATCACGGATTGCCGCGCTGCAGAAGGGCGACGTGCAGATTGCCCAGGAGATACCTCCGGATATGGTGGAACAGCTGGAAGCGGATGCCAACATTGTGGTCAAGGCCGCTGACAGCACCAGGGAAAGATTTGTCGAAATGAACGTCACCAAGCCGCCCTTTGACGATGTCCGGGTGAGAAAGGCCATGAACTATGCCGTCAATTACGAAGATATCGTCAAGTACGTCCTGAACGGCAACGGCGAGGCGTTGAAAGGGCCCTACATGCCCAAGGGCTTTGGTTACAATGACAAGCTGCCCGGGTACGGGTACGACCCGGAAAAAGCAAAGCAGCTGCTGAAAGAAGCCGGCTATGAAAACGGTTTTGAAGTAGTGATTGATGCCAAGGCAGACGAAAAAGCTGCGGCAGAGGCAGTGGCCAACCAGCTGCGTGAAGTTGGCGTCAAGGCTTCGGTGCGTGTCTGGGATTACGGCGTGCTGAAGGAAAAAATCAAGGAAGGAAACCGGCTGATGATTGCCAGCAACTGGGGCAACGGCAGTCTTGATCCCACCGGCATCCTGCAGCCCAAGTTCAAGACCGGCGGCCGGGGTAACTACTCCTTCTACAGCAACAAGCGCGTGGACGAACTGATGGAAAAAGCCATGGTTGAAACCGACCAGGCCAAGCGCAAGCAGTACTGGCAGGAAGTCCAGGAAATGGTTTATGAGGATGCGCCGATGATTTTCGGCTACATTACCAAGGAAATCTATGCCCAGCGTGCCAATGTCACCAACTGGAAACCAAGCCCCGACGGGCGGATAAACCTGCATGATGTGGGACTGGAGTAAGGTTTGAGGTACTTCCTGTGCTGCAAATATATATACGGGCCTTCTTTTGAAGGCCCCCCTTCTCTTTTTTAAAAATGAGGCTTTTTTAACGGCCGGGAAAATACGTGGAATTGACAAGGGAAATCTTATCTGCAAAGAGGAATTACTTGGAACTTGTCGAAATATGTGGTAATTACCAGTTGGCTGAATAGACGGGAGGTGTCGCTGAAAGTCCTGGACTTTCAGAAGATGAGAGATGAAACTGGATGCTAGCAGTCCTGAGCCGTTATACCAACAGTTGAAACTGATGTTAAAAAAGGAAATTGCCGGGGGAAAGCTGAAGCCCCACGACCGGCTGCCTTCGGAAAGGGAGCTCTGTAAAAAGTACCACCTCAGCAGGACCACGGTAAGGCAGACCATCGGCGAGGCGGTCAACGAGGGTCTATTGTACCGTATTCACGGCAAAGGTACTTTTGTGGCCCAGCCGAAAATCGACCAGGGCCTGGTGAAAATCACTGATTTCAAGGAAACCATGCAGCTGAGGGGCTTAAAGCCTTCCATGAAGATTTTGAATATGGAGGTTGTCAGCGCCGACGTGGCCCTGGCGGGAATTTTGAATCTTGACATGGATGACGAGGTGCTGCATTTGAAGCTGCTGGGATTGGCGGACGACCAGCCCATGATTCTCTCTGATGTTTACCTGCCGTCGCTGCTCGCTAGGGAACAGGTGGAGAAACTGGTGGAAACCGCCGGCCGGGGCGAGTTGTTTTCCATGTTTATCAGATACCACCAGAGTACCGGCAATACACCGGAAGTGTCTCATCAAACTTTTGAGGCCACTGTTGCCGATGATGTCACCAAGGGTCTGCTGCGGGTCGACAAAGGGGCGCCGTTATTTCTGTTAACCGCCATTATCTATTCCCGGGAAGGCAAACCCATTGAATATCGCAGTTCCTATTACCGCGGGGACCGGTACAAGTTCAACATTAAAAGACACTATGACCTTTAGTGCTCCCGCGCAGCCGGCTGCTTGCTGAGGGGACGGCATTCCGGCGGGCGGTTGAAACCCCGCCGCAAGATCTGACACCGGGGAAAGCAGGTGATTTATGTGAAAAGCATCAAGATTCTGGAACGGTTGCTGGCGGCATTACCCATCATGTTTGGTGTGGCCATCCTGGTGTTTCTGTTTATGCGCCTGACACCCGGCGACCCCGTGGATTTGATGATGGGCAGCGCCGGTACCGTTTCCGAGACGGAAGTACAGGTACTGAAAGAAGAATTTAATCTGGATAAACCGCTCTATACCCAGCTGTATATTTTTCTTAAAAATGCCGTTCGCGGCGACCTGGGCAATTCCTTTACCCAGAGAGAACCGGTCACCGGAATTATTCTCAACGCCTTGCCTGCCACCATTGAACTGGCCTTTGGTGCCGCCCTGTTTGCGGTAATGATAGCCATTCCCATTGGCGTGTACTCGGCAGTGAAGCAGAATTCTGTTACCGACAGGGTAAGCATGGCCTTCTCGTTTTTGGGGATTTCCATGCCCGCTTTTTGGTTCGGAATTATTCTTATCATAGTTTTTGGTGTCAAACTGGACTGGTTGCCCATTTCCGGGCGGCTGGACTACGGTTTTGAATTTCAAAGGATAACCGGGCTTTACCTGGTGGACACCGCTTTGTCCGGGAACTGGGCGGCTTTTAAAAACGCCGTGGCCCACCTGATTCTTCCTTCCATTGCCCTGGGCATGCAGCTTTTGGCCATCCTGGCCAGGGTGACCCGCTCCAGTATGCTGGAGGCGCTCCGGCAGGATTACGTGATGCTGGCTCGGGCCAAAGGTTTACGCGAGCTCGTGGTGGTGGTGAAGCATGCCCTGCGTAATGCCTTGATACCCACGGTGACCGTACTGGGTATTCAGGTAGGGGTGCTTTTGGGAGGAAATATGATTGTGGAAACGGTGTTTGCCTGGCCGGGACTGGGCAGGTTGGCCGTTGATGCTATTTTCAGCCGGGATTTCCCCCTGATACAGGGTGTGGTAATGATCTATGCCTTTACCTTTGTGGTGGCAAATTTAGTGGTAGACGTTTTATATACCTATATCAATCCGAAAATCTCGTTATAAAGGTGGTGCATCAATGCCGGCAGCAAAAACACAACTGGAACCGGCGCCAAAATCCAAGGATGCTCAACATCCGCTGCTGCACCTGCTTGCCGTCAAGCTGAGAATTTTTGCCGGGGATTTGCAGGATTTTCTGCGCAAGCTGGCCAGACATCCCTCTGCCATGCTGGGAGCGGTCTTGATAATATTTTTTGTGCTCATGGCGTTTTTTGCCCCCAGTGTGGTACCCCATGACCCCTACATCGGGAAATTGCAGCACCGTCTCATTGCCCCCAGCTGGTTAAAGGGGGGCAGCGGCATGTTTCTCCTGGGTACGGACCAGCAGGGGCGGGACCTGCTGTCCCGCATCATTTACGGGGCCCGGATTTCCCTGTGGGTGGGCTTTGTATCCGTGCTGATTTCCGTATTTGTCGGGACACTGCTGGGGGTGAGCGCCGGGTACTTCCGGGGCAAACTGGACCTATTTCTTTCCCGGGCTGCGGACTTGTTACTGGCCTTTCCCTTTTTGATTTTTGCGGTGGCGGTGATGTCATTTCTCGGTCCGGGTCTGGTGAACCTGATTTTGGCCCTTACCTTCAAGGGTTGGGTGGAGTTTTTCCGTCTGGTACGGGGTGAAATGCTCTCGGAAAAGACCAAGGAGTACGTCGAGGCGGCCCGGGCCAACGGGCAGAGCAATTTCAGAATAATGTTTTCCGAGGTGCTGCCCAACATTATTCACACCATTGTGGTGTTGGCCACTTTAAGAATGGGTTTTTTTATTATCATGGAGGCTTCCTTGAGTTTTTTGGGATTGGGCATTCAGCCCCCCAATCCTGCCTGGGGCACCATGGTCAATGAGGGACGCCAGTTTATGATGAACGCCTGGTGGCTGGCCACGTTCCCGGGACTGGCAATCCTGGTACTGGTGCTGAGCATCAACCTCTTTGGTGAAGGACTGCGGGACATTTTGGACCCACGGCTGAAACTGGAGTAATGGGCTGCGGTCAGACAGAAAGGGAAGTGAGTAAATGCTGGAGATACGAAATTTGGTGATGGCATTTGAGACGGAACGCGGTTTGGTAAAGGCGGTAAACAAAGTCAACCTGACCCTGGCGGCAGGGGAAGTGATGGGACTGGTGGGCGAGTCCGGCTGTGGTAAAAGTGCTACGCTGCTCAATATCCTGCGGCTGGTTCCCCATCCCGGCAAGGTATTGTCCGGTGAAATTTTTTTTCAGGGCGAGGACCTGTTGAAAAAGAGTAAAAAGGAGATGCGCGACATTCGCGGCAAGGATATTGCCATGATTTTTCAGGACCCCATGACTACCCTGAACCCGGTCTTTCGCGTGGGCGAGCAGATAAGGGAATCCATGCGTATTCACGGCCTGTTTCGCGATACCAGGGGCGGTTTATTTGCCAGCAGGCGCAAGCAGGCGGAAAAGGAGAGAGCGCTGGAGCTGATGCGTGAGGTGGGCATTCCCTCACCCGAGGCACGTTACTTTAACTACCCACACGAGTTCAGCGGCGGCATGCAGCAGCGCGCGCTGATTGCCATCGGCCTGTCCTGCGAGCCCAAACTGCTGCTGGCGGACGAACCCACCACGGCCCTGGATGTAACCATCCAGGCGCAGATTTTGGCCTTGATGAAAAAAATCAACCGGGAGCACGGCACGGGCATCATCCTGGTTACCCACGATTTGGGAGTGGCGGCGGAGTTTTGCGATCAAATTGCCGTGATGTACGCGGGTAAAATTGTGGAACAGGGCCGCACCGACCAGGTGATGGAAAATCCCCGGCATCCCTATACCCGGGGCCTGCTCCGTTCAATTCCCAAAATCAGCGCCCGGAGGGAAAAAATCATGCCCATACCGGGCAATGTACCGGACCTGGCCGAGCTTGGCGAGCACTGCGCCTTTTATTCCCGCTGCGCTCATGCCAAGGACCGGTGCCTTGACGGGGATGTGCCCTTGTTTGCGATAAGTGATGGACAAATGGCCCGGTGCCTGCTGTATGCATAAGTCCCGAGGAGGTGTGCCAGGTGGCAGTAGTGGAGAAGCAACTGAGCAACGCCAGACCACTGGTTGAAGTAAGTGATGTAAAAAAATACTTTGTGAGAAAGCGCTCGTTTTTGGAAAAAAAGCTGGCCCGGGCTGAGGACATTGTGGTCAAGGCAGTGGACGGCGTCAGCCTGGAGATTTTTCCCGGGGAAATCCTGGGGCTGGTGGGCGAAAGCGGCTGCGGCAAATCCACCCTGGGCAGGGTGATTTTAAGACTGCACGAAGCCACAGGGGGGGAGATATCCTTTGACGGACGGGATATAGCCGCGTACTCCAGGCAGCAAATGAAACAATTCCGCAGCCAGGCACAGATTATTTTTCAAAACCCCTACGCATCCCTGAACCCGCGGAAGACCGTCAGGGATATCCTTTCGGTACCGCTGAAAAACAGCGGCGGCGATTTTATTGAGCGCGAACAGGAAATTCTTGCTTTGCTGGACAGGGTTGGCCTCAATCCCAGGCATATTGATTCCTACCCGCACCAGTTCAGCGGCGGCCAGCGGCAGCGTATCGGTATTGCCCGTGCCCTGGCCATGAAACCGAAGTTTATTGTGGCTGACGAACCGGTTTCCGCCCTGGATGTATCCGTCCAGGCCCAAATTATGAACCTGCTGGAAGAGCTGCAGCAGGAGCTTGACCTTACTTACCTCTTTATTGCCCATGACCTCAGTGTCATCCATTATGTCAGCGACCGGGTGGCAGTGATGTACTTGGGTAAAGTGGTGGAACTTGCGGAAACAAAGGAATTATTCGCGAGACCGCTGCATCCCTATACCAAGGCCCTGATGTCAGCCATACCCTATGTTGACAAGAGCCAACGGCGGGAGCGGATACTGTTGGAAGGGGCGGTGCCCAGTCCAATCAACCCGCCCGGCGGCTGCCGTTTCCACACCCGTTGTTATCAAAAGAAGGGTAAGGTTTGCAGCGAAAAAATGCCGGAACTGCGAGAAATTGCGCCGGGTCACCGGGTGAGCTGTCACCTGTATTGAGAAATTGGCATGAATTATCTGGAAAACAGCCTTTGTTAGTTTAGTATAGTATAGTTAGCAAGCGGATATGATAACCGAAATAACTGGTAGTTACCAGCTTGACCTTTATCGCCTAAATTTTAACGGGCCAGACAAAGCATTTATAAAATTTATATTTTTTAAGGTAACTGGTAATGACCAGTAATGACAATTTCTTTTTCACTGGGAAAGTTGTGAAAGGAGGGGGAATGTTGGTAAAGAAAGTATTGACGGTCTGTGGCGGCGGGAACGGCGCCCAGGCCCTGGCGGCCCTGGCGGGGAGCCTTTCCGGCTGGGAGGTGAGGATTTATGCCCCCTGGCAGGATGAGGCAGCAAGAATAAGCCTGGGTGTCAAAGAGCACGGTGGACTGGAAGCCGTGGGTAAATACGGGGGAGTGAAAAGCACACCTGCTGTGATAACCGCCGACCCCCGGGAGGCCGCGGAAAATTGTCGCCTGCTGGTGCTGGTGGCTCCGGCTTTTTCCCACCGGCCCATGTTGGCAGCACTGGCGCCTCATTTGCGGGATATGACCGTTATCGGGGCCATGCCTGCCAGGAGCGGGTTTGAATATTCCGCCCTGGATATTTTAAAAAGACATCAAAGGAAAGCCATTGTCTGCGGCTTGCAGACCCTGCCCTGGGCCTGTCGTATCCGCCGCTACGGCGCGGAAGTGGAAATCATAGGCAGGAAAGAGCGGGTGGGGGTGGCCGCAGTTCCCGTGCCGGAAACCGGGACTGCTATTTCGCTGCTGGGTGAAGTGTTGGGGGTGGAGGTGTTCCCCGTTGATAACATGCTGGCGGTATCACTGGCCAACATCGGTCAGGTAGTGCACCCGGGTATCATGTACGGCTTGTTCAAGGATTACCGGGGTGAGCTGTACCGGGAAGAAGAAATACCTCTTTTTTACCAGGGCATGGTACCGGAAACCGCGGCAGTACTGAAGTCCATCAGCCTGGAAATACAAAATATTGCCTTGGAAATCAACCGTCGTTACCCCCGGCTGGATATGCGGGCGGTAAAAACTGTGGAGGAATGGCTGAAAGAATCCTACGCTCATTCCATAGAAGATGACAGTACCCTGACCCGGGCTTTTGTCACCAACCGGGATTATGACGGGCTGAAAGCGCCAATGGAGAGGGTGGAGGGCGGTTACCGCCCGGATTTTAAAAATCGCTACCTGGTGGAAGATGTCCCCTACGGCTTGGTGGTGACCAGGGCCGTTGCCGGACTCGCCGGGGTGGCCACACCGGTAATTGACCAGGTTATCACCACCACTTCCCGGTGGATGGGTAAGGAATACCTGGTGGGCGGGGAATTGAAGGGGAGCAATATCAATGAAGCGAGAATTCCCCAGAATTACGGCATCGGGACCCTGGATGAACTGGTGAGTGTTACCCTGGAGGGGCAAGTAAGGGGGAATGTAGGCTTGGCGCAAGCATAATGCACACCTTTAATCCATGACCGGTAGTTTTGTAATGTCGCTTGAAACGGAAATAACTGGCAAGAAGGAGAGGAGCGCAAATGAGTAAAAAAGGATCTAAAAAGAGAGTTTTGGCCGGTTCTATCGGTGACTGTGTCCATTCCCTGGGAGTGGAGACCTTTGCCGAGTGGATGGAAGACAGGGGTGACGGGTATGTGGCGGTAAAATTGGGACCCGCCGTACCCATTGCGGATATTATCAATAAAATCAGGGAGTCCAGACCGGCAGTGGTGGCAGTGTCTACCCGTCTGGGTGACCTGCACGTGGATAAACTGGTAGGTGAATTTGTCGAGCTGGCCTATAAATACGGAATAGACCCCAAGACCAGCGGCATCCGTTACTCTTTCGGCGGCTTAAGGCCGGCGGCCAACCTAGTACGGGCAATGACCGGCAAAGAGATACTGGAAGACAAGTTTTCCCCGCCGGAAGACCGCAACTATGACCTGGAGAAGATAGCGGCAGAGTACAAGGACAAGGAAAAGTTCCATGACTTTTTTGAACTGATTGTAGACGACTATGTCACCATGGAGGAGTTGGAGCGCTTTGCCAGGGGCTTACCGCCCGTGGATATTGAACAGGTGCAGTGGGCGGATGACCTGCTGGAGCGCATCAAACAGGTGCGGGAACTGGATGGCCGGCCCATCCTGCGGGCGCATATCGGCATTGCCGCCGAGACCATTGACCCTACCGTGGAAGACATCAAAAAGGTAAGCGAAGCAGGCGCCCTGGAAATAGTCTCCCTGGGTCCGGATCAGCCGTCCCAGGCCTTTTTGGCCAAGTTTATCCGCGGCGAGGAAGATCCGGATAAGTACCTGCGCGGCCAGGGCGGCGTGCCCATTCGCTCCAAGGAGGACTTGGTGCGGCTGAAAGAAGCCAGCAAATGCGGCAACTGGCCCATGACCAGGATCTATTCCGGTACCGATGAGCTGCTGGAACTGGCAAAGATCTTTGAAGAGGTGTTCAACATGCCCTTCCCGGCGGTACCCATCTTTTTTTATAACCAACTGGACGGCCGGGGTCCCATTGCCATCAAGCCCGGTTTTGACGAGCACTTTGAGGTAATTCGCTGGTGGGGCGAGCAGGGCAAACCGGTGGAGATCAACGACCCGCACCAGTGGCAGCTCCGGAACTGCTCCGATGACATGTACGTTACCGACCACATTATTTGCGGCGTGGTAGCATTGAAATGCGGTGTCAAAAACTACATCATGCAGCTGATGTTTGACCTGCCGCCGGAAATCGCGCCCATCAACGACTTGGCAAAAATGACGGCTGCCTACGAATTATTGGAGCCGTTAACCCGGCATTATGATTTTAATATTATCAAGGAGACCAGGGGCGGCCTGTCCAGCTTCCCGCCAAACCTGGACATGGCCAAGGGACACCTGGCAGTATCCACCTACTGGCAGATGTTTATGGAACCGGATATCGTCCACGTGGTCAGCTACCCCGAAGCTCATCACGAGGCCAAAGCGGAGGACATCATTGAAA
Source organism: uncultured Thermoanaerobacteraceae bacterium (assembly GCA_964529795.1). Classification (GTDB taxonomy): domain Bacteria; phylum Bacillota; class JADQBR01; order JADQBR01; family JADQBR01; genus CAZGXM01. The sequence continues at coordinate 21,241 of CAZGXM010000005.1, read as the reverse complement.
GCTGCGATATTGTCAAGCAGGTATTTGTTGATTGGTATAAGGGACCCCGGCCCAATATCGGCGTTGACCCGCAGTTTCTCAGCCGCAAGGAGGAGTTGAAGAAGGGCGCCATGTACAATATTTTGCACTTGGCCCTGTGCGGCGGTTACGCGGGCAAAGTCACCGTGGACAATTTCCTTGAATATGCGGTCAGCCCTGAAGAAGCGGCCAAGAGGGAAAACCCGGGAGAGCGGGAGAAGCATTTTGAAACGATGATTCTGGACCTGGTGGATGAAGGCAGCTATCCCGGCAAGACTTGCGGCATGATCAGCACCGACACTTTGGACCTGGGACTGCAGACGGGGCTTTTACAGGCACCCCAGCTCACCGTCACCGACAAGCGCTATGAAATGGTGGGCAAATGCCGTACCAGGATTGTGGACGGGGCCTGCCGCATTGACGAATTTGACGGCGTCAAGGTGAAAGACGAGTTTGAACGGGTGGATATGGTGCGCAGGCGTTCACCCTGGTATTTTGACAAAAACGTCAGCTTTGCCGATGACGAGTCCCATATCCGGGAAACCGGCGAGGACCTGGAAGAAGCCGTGGCGGAATTCCGCAAGCAGTTGAACATGTATGACTTTGAAAATAAGAAAGTACTGGTGGTGGACTTTGGCAGCACCTTTACCAAGGTCGGTACCTTTGACACGGCCACGGAAGAGTTTAACCTGGAATACGTGCCCACCACCACGGAAGATTTGCGTGCCGGCCTGGCCGACGGCCTGGGCGTCCTGGAGGCATGCGAGCAGGCAGGCAACTGGGAACCCCTGGCCAAAAAAATGGAGGAATTCGACATCAAGCTTCCCTGCAGCAGCGCCAAGGGCGGCTTGAAGATGGTCAACGTCGCCCTGTCCAGGGAGGAGAGCGGTTTCGCCGCGGAGCTGGCGGCCCTTACCGCCGGCGCCAAACTGCTCAACTCCTACGACGGTAAGATCACACCGGAGCAGGCGCGGCAGATCTACGAGGTTGACCAGCCGGAACTGATTCTCCTGGCCGGCGGCACCAACGAAGGCGGGGATACCGAAACCCAGCTGCACAACGCCAGGCTGTTGGCCGAGTATGCCAGGTGCGCCGACTATGCCAAATACGGGGTGCCGGTAATTTATGCCGGCAACGAGGATATCCGGGAGGAAATAGAGAAGATATTTAAGGACGCCGGCGTGGATATCCGCATTACCGGCAACGTCATGCCTGAAGTTAACCAGTTTAATATTGAATCTGTCAATGAGACCATCCGGGAGCTGTTCCAGACCATCATTATCCGTGGTAAGGGTTTTGACGTGGTGGAGGAATACATGAGCGCCAAGTTCATCCCCACTCCCCGGGCGGCATTCCTGGGTATCAACCTGCTGGCCAAGGGGTACGGCAAGGAAAAAGGACTGGGCAATATCGTCGCCCTGGACATCGGCGGCTGTACCACTGATTTCTATGCCAACGTGCAGGAGAACCCGCTCTATTCTTTCCCCTGGGATGACCCCCAGCGGCAGGTGAAGCGGACTATCCTGAAGACACCCAACGCCCCCAAGGCCTACCGCCGGGTGGAAGGAAAGTACGGCCTCAGCTATAACGCCGAAAACCTGATGGAACTGAAGCGCTTCCAGGACGGTTCTTTAAATAAAGAACTCAACGAATTCTTTAATAAGAATTTCCCCGGCTTTAAAGCCGGAGCTGATGCTTTCAGCCAGTTTGTCAGCAAAAAAGGCGGGCGCTGGGGAATTGACCTGGAGGACTTCTTGAAGTGGATCAACAGGCATCCCCACGAAATGCCCACCACCCCCGAGTGGACCACCGTCTATTCCTGGCTGGCCCGGGAAATCATGGCCGTGGCCACCGGCAACAACGTGGGCTGGGTGGATGAAACCGAAACCTATTTCCTCCAGTACGGCGTCAATTTCTTTAACGAACCCACTACCACCCTGCTGATTGGCGGGACAATTTATCACAAGTGCAAGGAGAACGACCCGCGGCATATCAAGGATCTGGAACTGATTGCCGAAGGGTCCCAGTTCAATCCCCGGGAGCCCCACCTGCTCAGGCCCAAGGGACAGGTGCTGATGGACGCCTCCTACATGGTTTCCATCCTGGGTGGTTTGTATGGCCGCCTGGACCCCGAGCGGGCGCTACGGGTGATGAAAAAGTACCTGCGCAAGCTCCTGGACCACACTACTGCCGGGGAACTGGAAGAAGAAGTGTTAAAAAACAGTAAAGAATCCGCATAAATAGGTAGTGATGACCATGCGACCTGTTATTGGCATCAACTGTGCTTTTTACGATGACGAAGAGAGTATTTTAAAAAAGAAACTTCATATTTACAAGCCTTATATTGAGGCCGTTGAAAACAATGGCGGCATTCCCGTTTTGCTGCCTATTGTCAGTGATGAAACAATCATTGATGATTATTTAAAAATCATCCACGGTCTCCTGATGACCGGAGGGGGCGGCCTGCATCCAAAGTTTGCGGGTGTGGACCCCCTGCCGGGACTGGAACAGCAAAACCCGGTGCGCCACCGCTTTGATCTCCGGCTGGTGAAAAAAGCCATGGAGCTGGACATCCCGGTACTGGGCATCTGCCGCGGCCACCAGACCGTCAACGAGGCGGCGGGCGGCACCTTGAAACAGAGCATCAAGGGATTAACCACCCTGGAGCACTTCCAGAAAGAACCCCGGGATACCTGTGTTCATTCTGTAACCGTCAAGGAAGGTACCCTGCTGGCAGGCATACTGGGTGAAACCCGTATTATGGTAAACAGTCTCCACCGCCAGGTGGTGGACAGACCCGCCCCCGGTTTTGTCGCCAGCGCCCGGGCGGAGGACGGCCTGATTGAAGCCGTGGAAAGCAAGCAGCACACCTTTGTTTTGGGCGTGCAGTTTCACCCCGAAACATTGGTTCACAAATATCCTCTGCATAACAGTATTTATGTCAGGTTTATTCAAGCCGCCAGGAACAAGTTTTTCAAAACAAGTCACACTCCCGCTGAGTGACTCCAAAAGCGTGACTTGTTTTTTTCAACTGAGCAAAGAAGGTATATTACCCCGAAATCACGAATACCAATAAGCGTGTTCATTTAATGACGGGGGCGAAAAAAATGCCGGATAAAAGGATACTTTTTGCCAGTTACCCACGACTTACCCAGCAGGCCAGAAGAGTGATTTCCCGGGAAATACTGCAAAAGCTTCAAATTTATAATGAGGTTTCCGGTGCCATTCTGGATATAGTAAGGCAAAAGGTGGCGGACAGGGCCATTGACGTTATTGTTGCCGGGAGCAGCAACTTTGTACTTTTGAAAGAAAATTTCCCCTCCATACCCATTATCCCTATCGTGGTGTCGGGCCTTGACCTGCTGGAGGCACTGACAAGGGCCTGCAGCTTTAGTGATCACGTTGCCCTGGTCAGTTACAAGGGCTACTTGGCGTGGGACAAATCTTACCCCCGGCTGTTTAAAAACAGGGTGGAATTTGTCTCCTATTCAAAGAGAGATAATCTTAAAAGCATATTACAAACATTGAAAGATAAAGGATGCGGGTGCGTGATCGGTTCCAGCCTGGTTTGTGATTTGGCTGAAGAGTTAAATTTAACTACGGTTTTTATATATTCAAAGAACAGTTTGACCAATGCTCTCCAGAGAGCCGTAGAATTACAGGAATCCATTGAAAAAGAGCAGGAAAGAAACCAGCAGTTGTCATTGATTTTAAACCTTATCCCCAGTGGAATCATAGCAATAAATAGACACCGGGAAATTACCCTGTACAATGACTCGGCTGCCAAGCTGACGGGAGTACCGGTGACCGATGCAGTCGGGAAAAATATTGTGGACGTTTTGCCCAATACCCGGTTGCCGGAAGTGATGGCTTCAGGCAAAGTGGAGAAGAATCAGCTGCAAATAATGCCCAACAGCACCGAAATTCTCACCAACCGGGCTCCCATTTGGGTTAAGGACCATGTGAAAGGTGCACTGGCAACATTTAATGCCACTGACGAAATTACCAAGGCTGAACGAAAAATCCGGTTAAATCTTCATAAAAAAGGCCTGGTGGCAAGGCGGACGTTTGATGACCTTGTGGGTTCATCAAAAGTCATATCCGAAGCCAGAAGACTTGCCAAAATTTATGCAAAGGAGGATGCTACGGTACTTTTAACAGGCGAAACCGGGACGGGAAAAGAACTGTTCGCCCAGAGCATTCATAACTGGAGCGGTCGTAAAGGAGAACCTTTTGTAGCTATTAATTGTGCTGCTCTTTCAGAGGACCTGTTGGAAAGTGAACTCTTTGGTTATGAGGAAGGAGCTTTTACCGGCGCACGCAAGGGGGGAAAGCCCGGCCTGCTGGAATTGGGCCACAGGGGTACCGTATTTCTCGATGAAATAGGCAGGATTTCCGACAAGGTTCAGTCCAGGTTGTTAAGGGTCCTTGAAGAGAAGGAAATCATGCGGGTAGGCAGCGATAAAGTAATCCCCGTGGACATCAGAGTTATTGCCGCGTCCAATGTCTCCCTGGAGCAAGAAATAGAGAAGGGCAGGCTTCGCAAAGACCTCTACTATCGTCTGAATGTGATGCATATTTCCATTCCGCCGCTTAGAGAGCGGAAAGAGGACCTGCCGGAAATACTTCAAGTGATCTTGAAACAAGAGGGTAAGGCACATCTTTACAAAACTTATCATCGGCAATTTCACGCAGCCCTGGAAAGGTTAAAAGACTATGACTGGCCGGGTAACGTCAGGGAATTTCGCAATGTCATCCAGAGACTTTGCCTGGTGTTCACCAATGATTTGGATATGGATTTTGCGTTTCGTGATATACAGTTGACTAAAAAAGAAAAAAATACTTTTGCCGGTATGGACAGAGAAACAATTCAAGATACCCTCAAAAAAACCGGGGGGAACAAAACCAGGACAGCGAAGTTACTGAATGTGAGCAGGACAACCTTATGGCGGCGGATGAAACAGCTGGGCCTGGACGAAGGCGAAACTCACGAAATTTTTAGATAAGCGCTTGGAGTGGCGGCAGGTGAGCAGTTTTGAAGATGCGGTTAAACCCGTCAGGAATCCCTGAAACTATGTGCAACAATATGAAACGATTTGAAACAAATATTTGATTTGAAACATTGCTTGCGGTCTGTTAGAGGCCAGGGATCCCCTTATTTTAAGGGGATTTTTGTTCTTTTAATAAATGGCACATTCCTTGCATGAATAGTATTGCAATTCAAAAGAGTAACCCAACTTTTTATAAGGGGGTGTTGGATGGAATTTTCCAGGAACAAAGAATAAATTAAACAAAAAATTTTAACGGAGGTGGATAAGTTGGAAAACAAGCAGGTGAAGGAACCGATCAGAAAGCTTTGGATCTGGGTTGTGCTGGTCTTGATACTTGTATTCAGCGTGCCCTGGTACCTGCCCAAGGGGGCAATAGAACCCATTATTTTCGGCTTCCCTTACTGGGCTCTTATCAGTGTGATCGGGACGCTGGTATTATCAGCGTACTTGAGTTACCTGTGTACTCATGAATGGAATATTGTGGAGGATGAAGAGGAAGGCAAAAACGGGGGTGCGGCCAGTTGAATGAACTGACATTTTCCGGTTGGAGCGGAGTGATAGTTCTTTTGATTTATGCTGCCTTGATGCTTGGTGTAGGGTTATATGCCTCCCGTACCCAGGATGACATTCGTAAGAACATGTCCGGATACTATCTCGCCGGGAAGAACCTTGGACTTTTTGCCCTCTTTTTTACCCTGTATGCTACCCAGTACAGCGGCAACACGGTAGTCGGTTATGCTGCCAAGGCCTACCGGCTGGGTTATGCCTGGTGGATGTCTGTGCCCTACATGATCATAATCATTGGCGGCTATTTACTGTTTGCCCCCCGTCTCTATGCGCTGTCAAAAAAGCATAATTTCGTAACCCCTACCGACTGGCTGGAACACCGTTTCCAGTCCAAAAACGTATCAGTTCTGGCAACCATTTTCATGCTTTGGGGGTTGGGCAACTATCTCCTGGAACAGCTGGTTGCCATTGGCCAGGGTGTACAGGGATTGACAGCCGGGACAGTTCCTTACCAGGCGGCGGTTATTTTCTTTGTGGTAATTATGGTAATTTATGAATGGCTTGGGGGGATGAAAGCGGTTGCCTTTACGGACGTGATGCAGGGTATTGCACTGCTGGTGGGGCTGGCGGTGATGTTGATAGGTGGTTTTGCCCTTTCAGGGGGGCACCTGGGAGATGTGGCCGGCTATATTGCTGCCAATGCTCCTAAGAAAATCGGTGTTCCCAGCCTGAAGATAACAAATACATGGTTCAGTTTGCTGATACTTGTAGGTATTGGGGCGGCCGTCTACCCCCACGCCATCCAGCGGATTTATTCCGCCCAGAGCGAGAGAATATTGAAGCGGTCTCTGACCCGCATGGCGTGGATGCCTTTTGTGACCACAGGAGTTGTGTTCCTGATCGGTATTATCGGCATCAGTGTTTTCCCCGGGCTTGATAAAATGGGTTCGGAGCAAATAGTAGGCCTGTTTGCCAACAAGGTGGCCGCAATTAACGGGTTCTTCTACTTCATGATGCTGCTTTTGTTCGCTGGCATTATTGCCGCTATTGTTTCCACGGCAGACTCGGTGTTGCTGAGCCTCCAGTCCATGATTTCCCAGGACCTGTACGGCCGTTATATCAACCCCGGTGCCCCGGACGACAAGAAGATAAAGGTGGGCAAACTCTGGGGCGTGATTATCATTGCCTTTTTGATTATCATTGCCTGGTACCCGCCGGGGACACTCTATGAAATTTTTGTACTGAAGTTTGAAATCCTGGCCCAGGTGGCACCGGCATTTATGCTTGGCCTGTACTGGAAGCGTCTTTCCAGCGGGCCGGTCTTTGTCGGCATGCTGGCCGGAGGTATTTTGGCCGGGGCAATGACTTTAACCGGGCACAAGGCAGTAATGGGTATTTACGGCGGGGTTTTGGGCCTGCTTTTAAATCTGGCGATCTGTGTTGTGGGCAGCTATCTGACCAATATCAGTGTGGCCCAACAACAACAAAACGAGAAGGCAACTGCGATTTAACAATATTTGAAAGATGGGGCAGGGCCTTTCGCTGCCCCGTCTTTTGTTGTGGAGGGGTTTGTTTGCAACTACCATCAGCAATGAATGTCTTTGATGTCTGCTGCCGCGACGGTTTGCAAATGGAAAAACAATTTATCCCCACGGAGGAAAAAATAACAATTATTAACGGGCTGTCAAAGCTGGGGTTTAAAAAGCTGGAAATAACATCTTTTGTCAGCCCCAAAGCCGTGCCGCAGATGAGTGATGCAGCAGATGTGGCTTCAGGTATTGCCAGGGTTCCGGGGGTTATATATTCCGCCCTGGTACCCAATGTCAAGGGGGCGCAGCGGGCCATTGACGCCGGGATTGACGAGTTAAATGTAGTCTTTTCCGCGTCTGAAAGCCATAACCTGTCCAACCTGAGAATGCCCGTGGACAAATCACTGCAAAATGTTTCCGAAATCATTGCCCTGGCCCGGGGATGTGGGACACCGGTCAATGTCAGTATTGCAACTGCCTTTGGCTGCCCCTTTGAAGGCAAGGTTGACCGGAGCAGGGTTTTTTCCTTGGCCGAACAGGTACTGTCCATGGGTGCCGGTTCGTTGACCTTTGCCGACACAACCGGCGTGGCCAACCCCCGGCAGGTATATTCCATGATGGCGGAATTCAAGAAGAGGCATCCCGAAATCAGGATTGCACTGCATTTCCACAATACCAGGGGCATGGGCACGGCCAATATCCTTGCCGGACTGCAGGCCGGTGTGCTTGATTACGATGCTTCCCTTGGAGGCTTGGGGGGATGCCCGTTTGCGCCGGGAGCGAGCGGCAATGTGGCCACCGAGGATGTCATTCACATGGCGGAGGAGATGGGGGTCAAGACAGGTATAGACCTGGACGGCCTCATCGAGCTTGGACGGTATCTGGAGCAAATAATCGGACGCACCTTGCCGGGGCAAGTGTTGAAGTCCGGCAAGGTGAGCGACCTGCATGCGGCAAAATGGCATTGCTAAACACTACAAAAAGGGAGATGGGTGAAGATATGGCAAAAAAAGCCTTGGAAGGCCTGAGAGTTGTGGAGATGGGGACACTTATCGCCGGCCCGTTTTGCACCAGGCTTCTTGCTGATTTTGGTGCAGAGGTTATCAAGGTTGAGCCTCCTGGGGGGGGAGACCCCATGCGCCAATGGGGGCAGGCACATAAAGATGACCGTTCGCTCTGGTGGTCCTGCCAGTCCCGTAATAAGAAATGTGTTACCTTGAACCTGCGGGAACACGAAGGGCAGGAACTTGCCAGAAAGCTGGCAGCCAAGGCGGATATACTGGTGGAAAATTTCCGGCCCGGCCGGATGGAGGAGTGGGGTCTCGGCTATGAGGCTTTAAAAGAGATAAATCCCGGCCTGATCATGGTAAGGATATCGGGTTTTGGCCAGACCGGTCCTTACAAGCACAAGGTGGGGTTTGGCAGTGTGGGCGAGGCCATGGGTGGTCTTCGTTACCTTACAGGCTACCCTGACCGGCCGCCCACCAGGGTAGGCATTTCCATTGGTGATTCACTTGCATCCATATTTGGCGCGCTGGGAGCCATGATGGCAGTTTACCACAGGGACGTTAACGGTGGCAGCGGCCAGTATATCGACGTGGCCCTTTATGAGGTGGTGTTTGCGCTCATGGAGTCAAGTCTTCCCGAGTATGACAAGCTTGGCCATGTTAAAGAGCGGACCGGGACCAAACTGCCCAAGATTGCTCCTTCCAACTCCTATGATACCAAGGACGGAAAGTATATTATTATCGGTGCAAACAACGACAACATCTTCCGCCGGCTCTGCAGACTGATGGGGAAAGAGGAGATGGCGGATGACCCGCGTTACGCCACGCATACTTCCCGGGGGGAGCGGCAGGATGAGCTTGACGACCTGATCAACCAGTGGACCCAACAGTATACCCTGGAGCAACTGGTCAAAATGCTCAATGACGCTTCCATTCCGGCGGGACCAATTTATTCCATTGCGGACATTGTGAACGATCCCCATTACCGTGCCCGTGACATGATATTGGAAGTGCTTGACCCTGTCTGGGGCAACATCAAGCACCCGGGAATTGTGCCAAAGTTCAGTGAAACGCCGGGCGACATCCAATGGGCAGGCCCCGGGTTAGGTGAGCATAACGACGAGGTATACCGGGGACTTCTCGGCATGAGCGACTCTGAGCTGGATTATTTAAAGAATAAAGGGATTGTATGAATGAGATTTTTGGGACGTAAATTCAATTTTAATATCCATGTGGTCTTCTGGGTCTCGTTTTTATCCATAATGGGTTACGGGGCCCAGCGGGCCGTTCTGTCCTGGCACATGAATGCCCTGCACATTGACCCGGCCATGATCGGGTTGACATTGTCCTTTTTTGGCCTGCCCCGGGCCATAATGAACATTGTGGGGGGATATTTGACGGATACCTTCGGCAGGAAGCTGAACCTTATTATCGGAGTCGGACTATATGTTGTCGTCGGCTATTTGCTGTTGGCTTTTGGCGAGAGCAAGGAAACCATTGCCGTCTCCAGGGTGTTTATCGGCATGGGAATGGCCTGGGGAACAACCGCTGCCATGACAATCCTCAGTGATTATTCGGATCCGGAAGTCCTGGGCAGTGTCTTTGGCATCCAGAAAGGCTTTTTCTGGATCGGAATTACCCTGGGGGGATATTTTGCGGCTGTTTTCTACCCGTCCTGGGGGTTTAAAAGAGTGATGCTCTTTTTTGCCTCACTGGGAGTGCTGGGGCTTTTTTTGGCCGGTTTGCTGGAAAGCCATACTCCCCTGGAGAAGATGAGGGTCAAGGAAAATATGGCCAGGAACTGGGTGAAAGTAATGCGGGAGTGCGCCGGGGACATCAAATACATTGCACTGGGGGTGACCGGTTTTGTTGCCAAATTACTGGAGGACGGGTTGGTGATAACGCTTTTTCCCATTTTTTTTGCTGAAAACGTGGTGGAGGTCGGACTCTCTGTCAGTGTCTTTACCGTGGCCTTTGCAATTTTTCAGCCCCTGGGCGGGATCTACTCCGACAGGTGGGGGCGGAGAAGGATCATTGTGGGTGGCATATTTCTGGCATTTTTTGGTGTGGCTCTTCTGTTACTACCCGGACCGGCCAAACTGGTGCTGTCTGCCCTTTTTACAGGCTGCGGGGTGGGAATTCTCTTTCCCACGGCAGAGGCTTTTGCGGGAGATCTGGCTGCCGCCCATACCAAGGGGACGGCAATCGGCTACTGGCGCTTTCAGAGAGACCTGGGCTCCTTTTTCGGCCCGTTGCTCCTGCCCTATTTTACCTTGTTGCTGGGAGAACAGGTAACTATTCTCATCCTGCTGGGCCTGCTTATATTTTCCGGCATCCTTGCCATGACGATTCTCAAGGGGGCAAACACAGCGGGATTCTCCCAACCCGGGTAAAAATATGGGGTACAACAATGGCCCGGTAACCTGCCCGGTGAATCCAAAAGGGATTTATCCGGTCCGGCTGTAATACCTGGCAGTCCACCAAAGGGACTATCGGAGCATAACTGGATTTTTAAAGACTGAGACAAATTGGCTGAGGTGGTAGGCTTGCTTAAGAAAGTACATCATATTGCCTATCTGGTACGAGACATTGATAGGGCGGTGGAATTTTATACAGAGGTTTTTAAGGTAAAGGTTTACAAGCGGCAGTTTTTTGAACCCAGGGGTATTGAGGTGGCCCTCTTCTATGTGGGGGATGTGCTCTTTGAGCTGATCCAACCCGTGAAGGAGGGGACCAGGGCATATGATTATCTCCAGGAGCACGGTGAGGGTTTTTTCCATATTGCCTTTGAGGTGGAGGATATCGAGTGGAGCTTGAAAGAAGCGGAAAGAAACGGCGCCAGCCTGCTGCACAGCCGGCCAATTCCCGGTATTGAATGGGATGTGGCCTGGCTTGACCTGGAGAGTACCATGGGCGTCTATACTCAGTTTGTCAAAACCCACAAGGAGGAAAATAAACATGGGCATGACCATGAGTGAGAAAATTCTGGCCCGGGCTGCGGGAAAAGATGAGGTCCGTGCGGGGGACATCGTCTGGGCAAAACCGGACGTGGCCATGGTTCACGACCTCCTGGGCCCGGTGATTTTTGAAAAGGACTTTGAGGAACTGGGAGTACCGGTCAAGGACCCGGACAAGTTGGTGGTGGTTGCTGACCACTCGGCACCGCCTACCACTGTAGACCAGGCAAATGTAATCAAAAGGACCCGGGACTGGGCCTTGAAAAATAACATCCGGCACTTTTACCAGTTCAGGGGCGCCTGCCACCAGTTGCTGGTGGACGGCGGCCATATCAAACCCGGTACCCTGGTGGTGGGCACTGATTCCCATACCTGTACTGCCGGTGCCCTGGGTTCTTTCGGTACGGGGATAGGCTCCACCGAGATGCTGGGTGTCCTCACTACCGGTGAAATTTGGCTCAGGGTTCCCGAAACCGTACTGGTGCGGTGGGAGGGAAGTCTTCCAAAAGGGGTGATGGCCAAGGATGTTATCCTGGAAACAATTGGTGCAATTGGCCACGGCGGCGCTACCTACCAGGCTGTGGAGTTTGCCGGTCCGCTAATCCAAAGGCTTCCCCTTGATGAGCGCCTGGTATTGACCAACATGGCAGTGGAGATGGGAGCAAAGACCGGGCTTATTGCTCCTGACCACAAGGTGAGTGAGTTCTTGCGCGAAATTGGCGTTGACGGGGACCTGGCAGGTTTTAGTAGCGACGAAGATGCCATTTTCAAGGGAACCATGGTATTTGAGGGTGACAGCCTGACCCCGAGGGTTGCCATGCCTCACCACGTGGATAATGTCCATCCCGTTGAAGCGGCGAAAGATTTGGAAATAGACCAGGCATATATCGGTTCCTGTACCGGGGGCAGGCTTTCCGACATTGAGGCGGCTGCCCGCATACTGCAGGGGAAAAAGGTGTCAGCCAAGGTGCGCTGCCTGGTGGTCCCCGCCTCCCAGAGAGTTTGGCAAATGGCCAGTAAGGCAGGAATCCTAGACATCTTGGCCGAGGCGGGCTGTGTTATCTCTGCCCCTGCCTGTGGTGCCTGCGGCGGCTTTACCAACGGGGTACTTGCCGACGGGGAAAGGTGCATTTCTTCCACCAACCGGAACTTTATCGGCAGGATGGGAAGCAGCAAGGCAGAGGTTTACCTGGGCTCCCCCATGACTGTTGCCGCGTCAGCAATTACGGGAAAAATTACCGACCCGAGAGAGTTTTTATAAGGAGGTGCCGGAGTTGAGCAGGACTTTAATAGAGGGAAGGGCGTTAAAGTACGGTGATAATATCAATACCGACATTATTTCTCCAGGGCAGTATATGCAGTTTGGTATCGAGGAACAGGCAAAGCATGCCATGGAAGCCATCGACCGCGAGTTTCCCGACAAGGTGAAAACCAATGACATCCTGGTGGTGGGAGAAAATTTCGGTTCCGGGTCCAGCAGGGAGACCGCCCCGCTGGTCTTGAAACATAATAAAGTTAAAGCCATAGTCGCCAGGTCCTTCGCCCGGATTTTTTACCGCAATGCCATCAATATCGGGCTGCCGGTAATTGAGGCGGACACTGCGGCCATCCAGGAGGGAGACAGGCTGGAAGCGGATGTGATTAACGGGGTTGTCAGGAACCTCACCCGCGGCGAAACATATCAGGGAATTGGCATCCCTCCCCATGTTTTTGAGATTATGGCAAGCGGCGGGCTAAAAGAGTATCTTAAAAAACAATTTGGCAGGTAAGCTTTTGGGGACGGTTCTTGACTTGAATTCCAGCATGTGGAAAAACCTAAAGACTGATTTTGCTACCGGCAGACTATTTCCATTTAATGGAATTCAAGTCAAGAACCGTCCCCAAACAAAGGCCCTGCGGAGCTGCAAGTGGTGATGCAGGACAACATCGAAAAATTATTTAATAAGAAAATACAGATTATGCTGTGCATCGGTTTGGCAGGCAGTCGCCAGTAATGGCGGCTGTTTTTTTATTGTTTTGCCTGTAAATTAAAAGGATTTCTTGTATTGGCACACAACTTGCTTGCTTGATTTATCAAAAAATTCAGAGGGGGTTTTACCATGGCTTTAAAAACAGGTAAGGAATATGTTGAAAGCTTAAAACAACTGAATACGCAGATATATGCTTTCGGTGAAAAAATTGAGGATTTCACCCGGCACCTGTTTTTTCAACCGCATATCAATGCGGCGGCTTTGACCTATGATATGGCCCACGACCCTCAGTTTGAGGACCTGGTGACGGCTACTTCCCACCTGACAGGCAATAAAATCAACCGGTTTACCCATATTCACCAGAGCCCCGGGGACTTGATAAAAAAGGTCAAAATGCTGCGGATGATTGCCCAGCGGACAGGGAGCTGCTTCCAGCGGTGTGTGGGCTTCGACGGGTTAAACGCCTTATATTCCACAACCTACGAAATGGACCAGGCCCTGGGTACAGACTACCACCGGCGGTTTTGCGAATTTCTTAAATATGTACAGGACAATGACTTGATGTCTGCCGGCTCCATGACAGACCCCAAGGGGGACCGGGGTAAAAAGCCCAGCCAGCAGTCAGATCCTGACATGTACGTACATGTTGTGGAGAAGAATGATAAAGGTATTGTTATCCGTGGTGCAAAGGCCCATCAAACGGGCATTGTCAACTCCCATGAAATGATTATCATGCCCACGGTGGCTTTGGGTGAAGAGGATAAAGACTATGCAGTGGCCTGTGCCGTTCCTGTTGATGCCCCTGGAGTGAAGCATATTTTTGGCCGGCAGATGAATGATGAGCGCCGCCTGGAAGGTGATATCGACTGCGGCAATGCCAGGTACGGCATAGTGGGCGGGGAAGCATTAACTATTCTGGAAGATGTCTTTGTCCCCTGGGAAAGGGTGTTTATGTGCGGTGAAGCTCAATATGCCGGCATGCTGGTAGAACGGTTTGCTTCCTATCACCGGCAAAACTACGGCGGGTGCAAGACCGGTGTGAGCGATGTCATTATCGGCGCCACGGCGCTGGCGGCCGATTACAACGGTGTGGCCAAGGCTTCCCATGTCAAGGACAAAATTGTGGAGATGATTCACCTGGCGGAAACTCTTTACTGCGGTTCCATTGCCTGTTCATCCGAGGGCAGGCCCACTGCATCAGGGGCATACTTTGTGGACCCGCTGCTGGCCAATGTGGTGAAACAAAACGTCACCCGCTATATCTATGAAATCTGCCGCCTGTCCCATGACGTTGCCGGCGGCTACATTGCCACCATGCCCTCCGAGAAAGACCTGAAGCATCCGGAAATCGGCAAGTATGTAGAGAAATATTTTAAAGCCAGAGACGGGGTGTCCGCCGAGGCAAGGATCCGCATTGGCCGCCTTATTGAGAATATGACCGGGGGTACGGCCCTGGTGGAAAGCATGCACGGCGCCGGTTCACCCCAGGCCCAGCGAGTAATGCTGTTGAGACAGGGCAACTTGCAGCACAAGGCGGAGTTGGCCAAAAAATTGGCGGGAATTACCGAGTAAATAAAGGGATCTGTCATGCGGGTAGTTGGTGTCAAGTTCTGCGGCAACTGTAACCCTCAAATAAACAGCATGGAAATATTTGCAATGTTACGGCAGAGGTTTCCCCAATATCGATTTGTCACCGGTTCATTTGCCGGTATATCCTGTCTGGTCATTTTCAGCGGCTGCGAGGTAAACTGCGCCACCCGGCCCGAGGTGGGAGACGTGCCGGTGATTACCGTGGCCGGTCATACATTGGAGCGGGTCAAGCTTTCGCCCGAAGAACTCAAACATCAATTGATCAGAAGATTGGAGGGACAAAGTTGTTAAACTGGAAAGAGACATATAAAAAGCGACTTGTTTCCGCTGAAGAAGCTGTAAAAAACATTAAATCCGGTGACCATGTGGTGCTGCAGCATGCCTGCGGGGAACCGAGAACTCTGATAGAAGCCATGGTGGCGAGAAAGGACTTGAGAAATGTGGCGGTATCCCACATGGCTGCCATAGGGCCTGCCGAGTATGCCCAGGAAGGTTTTGAGGAAAACTTCAGGCACAATGCCTTTTTTGCCGGCGCGGCCACCAGAAAGGCCATTCATGACGGCAGGGCCGACTTTACTGCTTGTTTTTTTCACGAACTGCCCAGGGCATATCGAGAGTACGTTCCGCCGGATGTGGCCTTAATCCAGGTCTCGCCGCCCAACAAGTGGGGATTCTGTTCCCTGGGAATTTCAGTTGACTACACCAAACATGCTGCCGAAATTGCCAAAACGGTAATTGCCCAGGTGAACGAAAAGATGCCCAAAACTTACGGCGATACTTTCATCCATGTCAACGACATTGACTTCTTTGTGGAAAGCACCCGTGACCTGATCGAGATACCCGTACCAACCATTGGTGAAGTGGAAAGGGCCATTGGCGAAAATGTTGCCAGCCTGATAGAAGACGGCTCTACGCTGCAGCTTGGCATCGGTGCCATCCCCGACGCGGTGCTGAACTTTCTTCATGACAAAAAGGACTTGGGCATTCACACGGAAATGTTTTCCGATGGGGTAGTTGGACTGGTGGAAAAAGGTGTTATCAACGGAAAGGCGAAGACATTACACCCGGGGAAAATGGTCTGTGCCTTTGTAATGGGTACCCGCGGGCTTTATGACTTTGTAGACGACAACCCCTATGTTGAGTTTTATACCGTTGACTATACCAACGACCCCTATGTAATCGGGCAGAATGATAAAATGATTTCCATCAACTCGGCAATCCAGGTTGACCTGCTGGGCCAGGTCTGTGCCGATACCATCGGCTACAGACAGTACAGTGCGGTGGGCGGCCAGGTGGACTTTGTCAGGGGCGCTTCGCGCTCCAGGGGCGGAAAGGCCATCATAGCCATGCCATCCACCGCCGGCGGGGGTAAGTATTCCCGCATAGTCTCCCTGCTGGACGAAGGTGCTGTCGTGACCACTTCCCGGTATGACGTGCAGTTTGTTGTTACCGAATACGGCATTGCCGACTTGAGGGTCAAGACCAACAGGCAGCGGGCAATGGAATTGATTAAAATAGCTCACCCGGATTTTCGGCCTGAACTTGAAGCCGCTGCCAAACAAAGAAAATTATTTTAGTAAGGAGGAGGTTTTTCCAATGAATTTTCCCGGTTTGGATGTAAAGGGCAAGGTGGCAATTGTTACCGGGAGCAGTAAAGGTATCGGGTTTGGCATGGCCCGGGGACTGGCCCACTACGGGGCGGACCTGGTGATTTTGAGTAGACATCTTGAAGAGGCCGAGACTGCTGCGGAAAATATCAGGCAACTGGACAGAAAGGCTATTGCCGTACAGTGTGATGTCACCAAAAAAACAGATGTGGAGAGGATGGTGGAAACGGCCGTCCAGGAATTTGGCAAGATCGATATCCTGATCAACAATGCCGGCATGAACATCAGGAAGCCTTTGGTGGAATATGAAGAGGAAGAGTACGACAAAGTGATTGCTACCAATTTAAAGGGTATTTTCCTGGCGGGCCAGGCCGTAGCTAGGGTAATGATGAAACAAAGAAGCGGTAAGATTATCAACATTTCTTCCATTTTTGGCGGCGTTGCCATGCCCAACCAGGCTGCCTACGCGTCCAGCAAGGGAGGCATCAACCAGCTGACCAGGGTAATGGCCATGGAGCTGGCACCCTATAACATCAACGTCAATGCCATTGCCCCGGCCTATATCAGGACCCCCATGACCCAGGGTTGGCTCTCCGATGAAGAAAGGCTCAAGGAAATACTGACCAACACACCGATGGGCCGCATAGGGGAACTTTCCGACCTGGTCGGTCCGGCTGTATTCCTGTCATCTGAAGCTTCCAGTTATATCACCGGCCACATACTGTACGTGGACGGTGGCTGGCTGGCCAAGTAGGGAGGGCTGTGAAATGAAGGAAGTTGTCATTGTCAGCGGTGTGAGGACAGCCATCGGTTCCTACGGCAAATCACTCAAAGCGGTACCCCCTTCGGACCTGGCCGCGGGTATAATCAAGGAAAGTCTAAACAGGGCGGGTATTGACGGCAGCCATGTTGACCAGGTAATTATGGGCAACGTGATTCAAACTATCGGCGATGCTTCTAACCCGGCCAGGACGGCGGCACTGAAGGCTGGTCTGCCGGTAGAAACTCCTGCTTATACTTTAAACCGTTTATGCGGTTCAGGCCTGCAGGCAGTGAACTCGGCATACGAAACCATTGTTTCCGGCGCTGTCGAGGTCGTCCTGGCCGTGGGGCTGGAAAGCATGAGCAATGCCCCTTACCTGCTGGAAGGGGCCCGCTGGGGCTGCAGGATGGGTGACTCGAAACTGAGGGACGGCCTGATTGCCGTTTTAACGGACTCCAATTATCTGGTGCACATGGGCGTGACGGCGGAAAACCTGGCGGAAAAATATCAAATATCAAGGGAAGAGCAGGACGAATTTGCCTTGCTTAGCCACCAGCGTGCCGTGGCCGCTATTGAAAGCGGAAAGTTTGAAGCCCAGATGGTCCCGGTGGATGTCCCCGGGCGGAAAGGGGAAACGGTAAGGTTTTGTATCGATGAACATCCCAGGGCTGATGTCAGTTTGGCAGGGCTGGCAAAGCTGAAACCGGTCTTTAAAAAAGACGGCACGGTTACCGCCGGCAATGCTTCCGGCATCAACGATGCTGCAGCAGCCGTAGTTCTTATGACCGGCGACAGGGCCAGGGAGTTTGGTCTGGAGCCCCTCGCAAAAATCAAGGGTTACGCCACGGCGGGGGTAGAACCGCTTTACATGGGGTACGGCCCGGTCCCCGCAACCAACAAAGCCCTGGAAAGGGCGGGCCTCACCTTGCAGGATATAGATTTAATCGAGTTAAACGAAGCTTTTGCCGCCCAGTATTTGGCCTGTGAAAAGGCCCTAGGACTGGACCGGGATAAGGTAAACGTCAATGGTGGTGCCATAGCACTGGGCCACCCGCTGGGTGCCACCGGGGTTATCATCCTCATCAAGCTTATTTACGAGATGCTGGAGAGGAATGCCAGATACGGCCTGGCCACTGCCTGCATCGGCGGCGGCCAGGGGATTGCCACCATCATTGAAAGGTAGGTGTTCAAAATGATAAAAGTCAACCACCCCATTGGCCCCATGGCCCTGGCGGACATGATCGGTTTGGATGTCTGCCTGGCGGTGATGGAAACTCTCCACCAGGAATTTGGGGAGGACAAATACAGGCCGGCGCCCCTGTTGCGCAAAATGGTGCGGGCAGGCGACCTGGGCCAAAAGACCGGACGCCGTTTTTACAATTACGGCGCTTGAGGGGAGAAACAGGATGGTCTTCAAATGCACCAAAAACATTGTGGTGGAACGCATCGGGGAAAATCGCCTGTTGGTAAAAACAGAGTATGACGACAACAGTTATTCCATCCAGCTCAACACCATCTGTGAAGGCTCGACGCAGAAATTGCTCTATGCCGATGTCAGGATGGAGCGGGTGCCGGCGGGTAAGATGACTTTCAGTAATGTAATCCGCAATGTTGTCGGCCTGAGTGTAAAGTTCAGTGCTGAAAACCAGTTGAATTTGATCAAGGTACTGGGCGCCGACAACTTACTGCTGGTCAACTTACTGCTGGAAAGTGGTCTGATACTGGAAAATATGCAGGTTTGAAACACCTGCATATTTTGTCATCTACGAATTTTAGAGGAATAGTTAAAAATTTGTCGAATATTATGAATAATAAATCTTTAAAAAAGGGAACGGGTTTCCATGTGGGAAAAGGCTTCGGATATAATGACCAAAGATGTGGTTGCCGTAAAAATGGATACAAGTCTGCTGGAGGCTGCGGGGCTTTTCACCACACATCCCCAGGTAGAAAGTATTCCCGTGGTGGATGACAGGCGGGTGCTGCAGGGATTTTTCACCAAAAACAGCCTGTGTAAATTGGTGGCGGAAAAAAAGGACACTGGTATCCCAGTCGAGGATTTGATGACCACTGACTTTATCTCCGTGAGAGAAGAAACTTCAATAAAAGAACTGCTTGACATTAACACCGACCAGCTGGCAGTAACCGACGAAAGCGGCATATTGAAAGGGATTATCTCCAGGACTGACCTGATGATTGTATTTAGAAAAAAAGCCCAGGTCATGCTCAACAGGCTGCAGACAATAATCGATTCAACTTACAACGGCATTATTGCCATTAATACCGAGAACCGGATCATACTGATGAACAAGGCGGCCGCGGCTTTTACCGGGTGGAGTTACCGGGAGGCCATCAATGCCGATATCGAGCAGGTAGTACCCGAAACCGGCCTGCCCGATGTGATCAAGACCGGCACACCGGTTTTCGGGCAAAAAATGAATATTAACGGTTATAAAGTAGTATCCAACAGGACGCCTATTTACGAAGGAAACGGGCTCATTGGCGCTGTGGGCGTATTTCAGGATATATCTGTGCTGGAGACTGTGTCCCAGGAACTGGAGCTTACCCAAAACCTGAACAAAGAGCTGCATGCCATCATCGACTCCTGTCATGATGCCATCGTGGTGGCCGATGCTCAGGGTAATCTTGAAAAGATCAACAAAGCTTATGAGCGGATTTCCGAAATTGACCGCAACACCATTCTGGGGAAAAACATGGCCGAGCTTGAGGAGGAGGGAATTGTCTCCCAGTCCGTCAGCCTGCTGGTACTGCAGAAAAAGAAACCTGTTACCATTTTACAGAAACTGAAGACCGGCAGGGAAATCTTTTTCACCGGGACGCCCGTATTTGACGACAACGGTAACATTATCAAGGTGGTTTCCACCGGGCGGGATTTAACCGAGCTGAATAACCTGCGGGCGGAGCTGGAACGCACCAAAGAGCTGAGCAACAAGTACTACCACGAATTGAAGCAGTTAAAAGAACAGCTGGGTGAACAAAAGCAGGTGATTTTCTCCAGCGAAAAAATGCAGAACGTGGTACAGCTTGCCCTGAAAATAGCGCGGGTGGATTCCACCGTGTTGATATTGGGGGAGTCTGGAGTTGGCAAGGAACTGATTGCCCGTATCATTCATTCCAGCAGCAAGCGGAAAGACAATTCCTTTGTAACAATAAACTGCGGCGCCATTCCTGACCACCTGCTGGAATCCGAGCTGTTCGGGTATGAGGAAGGGGCATTTACCGGCGCCAAAAAAGGCGGCAAGGCAGGCTTGTTTGAAGAAGCCCACCAGGGGACCATCTTTTTGGATGAGATTGGTGACCTACCCCTAAATTTGCAGGTCAAGCTGCTCCGGGTGCTTCAGGAAGAAGAGATCACCCGGGTAGGGAGCACGAGACCCAGAAAAATCGATGTGAGAATCATTGCCGCCACCAATGCCCGGCTGAACAAGCTGGTGGCGGAAAAAAAGTTCAGAGAGGATTTGTACTACCGTTTAAATGTGGTACCCATAGAGGTTCCGCCGCTCCGAGAACGCAAGGAGGATATAATTCCCCTGGCCTTCCATTTTTTAAAGAAGTTTAACCGCAAGTACTCGCTGAACAAGAGGATATCTCCGGAGGTGCTGGACGAGTTGATCGTGTACGAGTGGCCGGGCAATGTCAGGGAACTGGAGAATATTGTTGAAAGAATGGTGGTTACCTCCAATGAAGATGTGATTACTTGTGATAACCTTCCCGCCTTGCTGCGCAATGAACGCGGGGATGAAGGGCCGATCAGTATCGCCAGAATCATGCCCTTAAAGGATGCCATCCAGCTGGTGGAAAAAATTCTTATCGAACGGGCATTAAAGGAATACGGCAGCACTAGAAAAGCCGCCAAAGTATTGGGTGTAAACCAGTCTACGGTGGTAAGAAAGAAAAATGCAAGCCAGAACGTTGCTGTGCAACATCGCCGGTGATGCTGTGTGGCATCGGTTGATGCCGTCTCACTTTCATAACTCTCGTCAGCCAACCACGTAAACCTTGTATTTACGTGGTTTATTTTTTTATAAACCCGCGCTTAAGCCTGGCATACATGTTGCAATATTATCATAATAAACAAAATATTTTTAAAAATAAATACTCATTTAAGGAGGTGGGCAGTCGGCATTTGTTTAAAGCGCCAAACAGGACTTTGGCATTTACAAGAATGAAATGTGAAAAACCCATGTTGTCGGACTGATCTTTCGTAAAGAGAAATCTTATTTT
>CAZGXM010000004.1:0-79455 GCA_964529795.1 uncultured Thermoanaerobacteraceae bacterium | reverse complement strand
CGTGAAGGCGGGCGTACCGTCGGTGCCGGTGTGGTAAGTTCAATTTCCGAATAATAGTTGATATTAAGTGGCTGGTGGTTTTTTTTGCCGTTGGCCAATTGTCATGCAATAGTGGTTTACGATGAATGCGATGAAGTGGAAGGTTGCTGGAAATTTTCCAGGTAATTTTCGCTGAGAAGGTCCGGTAATCGGGCGAAAAAGGAGGAAAAGTTGATGGCAAAACAAAAAATCAGGATTCGGCTGAAAGCATTTGACCATAAAGCGTTGGATCAGTCTTCTCGAAAGATAGTGGAAACTGCTAAACGCACAGGTGCGGAGGTTTCTGGGCCTATTCCCCTGCCTACCGAGAAAAACATCTACACTATTTTACGTTCACCGCATGTGAACAAAGATTCTCGAGAGCAGTTTGAAATGCGAACCCATAAACGCTTAATAGATATTATTGAGCCCACTCCTAAGACTGTTGATGCCCTTATGCGTTTAGATTTGCCCGCAGGTGTTAACATCGAGATTAAATTGTAATCTGTGGCCATAGGAGGTGGAACAAGAAATGAGCAGAGCGATTTTGGGCAGGAAGGTTGGCATGACCCAGGTGTTTACCGAAGACGGCAATTTTATTCCGGTGACGGTTATTCAGGCCGGTCCGTGTGTGGTTGTACAAAAAAAGATGCAAGAGACTGACGGGTATAATGCTATTCAACTGGGCTTTGTGGTAGGGAAACCCGGTTCTGTGAATAACCCGTTAAAAGGACATTTCAACAAGGCGAACGTCAAGCCGATGAAGTATCTGCGGGAAGTGCGGGTTGAAAACCCTGACGATTACGAAGTGGGTCAGGAAGTAAAAATTGAAGATGTATTTAAAGCCGGTGATTATGTGGATATTACCGGGATATCAAAAGGAAAAGGTTTTACAGGCAGTATTAAAGGCCATGGTTTTAACCGCGGTCCCATGAGCCACGGTTCTCACTACCATCGAGGGCCGGGTGCTTTGGGTGCTTTGGGCCCCAACAGGGTCTTTAAGGGGCGGCCCTTACCTGGAAGAAAAGGCAGTGACAAGGTGACTGTTCAAAAACTGGAAGTAGTTAAAACGGATAACGAACAGAATTTACTCCTGGTAAAAGGTTCTGTGCCGGGTGCGAAAAAAAGCATTGTAATGGTTAAAAACTCGGTCAAGGCTTAACTATCCAGGGAAGGAGGAGTAAGAGATGCCGAAAGTGGCTGTATATAGTGTCCGGGGAGAACAAGTGGGAGACATGGAACTGAAGGACAGAGTGTTTGGCGTTCCTGTCAACGAACATGCTATGCATGACGCAGTGGTAGCACAACTGGCCAACCGGCGTCGCGGCACCCATGCCAGTAAAAGCCGCGGCGAAGTACGCGGCGGTGGTCGTAAACCCTGGCGCCAAAAAGGTACCGGCAGAGCCCGCGTAGGTTCAATTCGCTCCCCGCTTTGGAGAGGCGGTGCCATTACTTTTGGCCCCAGTCCCAGGGATTACAGCGTCAATATCCCCAAGAAAGTACGGCGGTTGGCGCTAAAGTCCGCTTTATCGTCCAAGGTTTTGGAGGGCAACTTGATTATACTGGATGAGCTTTCCTTTGAAAAGCCGAAAACCAAGGAAATGGCAGGTGTGCTGAAAGCGTTGGACATTAAACAAAAAGCGCTGATAATCACCAATGGTCAGGGGGATAACGTGAGGCTTTCCGCGCGTAACATTCCCGGTGTTAAACCGTTATCTCCTGAAAACCTCAATGTTTACGACATCTTAAATCATGGCAAGTTGGTAATTACGAGGGATGCGGTTCTTAAGGTGGAGGAGGTGCTTGGTTAATGCGTCGTCCCCATGATATTATTGTTCGCCCGGTTATCTCCGAGCGTTCGGTTGAATTGATGGAAGACAACAAATATACGTTTATTGTTGACAAAAAGGCCAATAAAAGTGAAATTAAAAAGGCCGTTGAAGAAATATTTGATGTTTCTGTTACCCGGGTCAACACTTTAAAGGTGCGAGGGAAGAAAAGGCGGATGGGGCGTTACGAAGGTAAGACCCCGGAACGCAAAAAGGCCATTGTTACTCTCAAACCGGGAGATAGGATAGAAGTGTTCGAAGGGCTATAAGTAGAGGTACAAGGAGGGTATAGACATGGCGATAAAAAAGTTTAAGCCCACCTCGCCGGGTCGCCGTCAGATGACGGTATCCACTTTTGAAGAAATTACCAAGAAAGAGCCGGAAAAATCCCTGGTGGAACCTTTGAAGAGAACAGGTGGCCGTAATGCGCAAGGTCGTTTGACTGTTCGTCACCGTGGCGGGGGGCATAAACGGTTATACAGGATAATTGATTTTAAGCGAGATAAGGACGGCATTGCTGCAAAAGTGGCAGCGATTGAATATGATCCGAACCGTTCAGCCAATATTGCGTTATTAAACTATGCCGACGGTGAAAAGCGTTATATTATTGCTCCTTATGGGCTTAATGTGGGAGATACTGTTGAGTCCGGTGAAACTGCTGATATTAGAACGGGTAATGCTTTGCCTCTAAAAAATATACCTGTCGGTACAATCATTCATAATATTGAACTGCAGCCTCAAAAAGGGGGTCAACTGTGTCGTTCCGCCGGGGCATCTGCTCAATTAATGGCTAAAGAAGGGAAATACGGTCATGTGCGTTTGCCTTCCGGTGAAGTGCGCCTGGTTCTTCTGGATTGCAAGGCGACCATCGGTCAGGCAGGTAATTTGGATCACGAAAACATTACCATTGGCAAGGCCGGACGTTCTCGCTGGAAAGGAATTCGTCCCACTGTTCGCGGTGTTGTTATGAACCCGGTGGATCATCCCCATGGTGGCGGCGAAGGACGTTCGCCCGTTGGTCGAAATCCTGTTACTCCTTGGGGCAAACCGGCTTTGGGTGCTAGAACCAGGAAGAAAAACAAGCCTTCTGACCGGTTGATTGTAAAACGGCGTAAGAGTTAATTTATTACGAGGAAGGAGGCGTAATGGATGGGTAGATCCCTGAAAAAAGGCCCATACTGTGATCGGAAACTATTGAAAAAAATTGAAGAAATGAATGAGAGTGGTAAAAAAAGAGTTATTAAAACCTGGTCGCGGAGTTCAACCATATTTCCGCAATTTGTTGGCCATACCATTGCAGTGCATGACGGCAGAAAACACATCCCCATTTATATTACCGAAGACATGGTTGGTCATAAATTGGGTGAATTTGCACCTACCAGAACATTCAAAGGGCACGGAGCACACACTGAACGTTCCACAGCTTTGAAATAGATTAAGAGGGGGGTTAACCATGGAAGCTAAAGCAGTAGCTAGGTTTATTCGCATTTCCCCGCGAAAAGTACGTCAGGTAATTAACTTGATCAAAGGTAAGGATGTGCAGGAAGCGCTGACCATATTAAAATTTACACCCAAGCGCAGCGCGAAATATATCGCCAAAGTACTACGGTCGGCCGTCGCCAATGCAGAACACAATAATGAGATGGACCCTGACAATCTTTATGTTGCCAATGCTTACGTTGATCAGGGGCCGACGCTGAAGAGGTTTATGCCCAGAGCTATGGGTCGAGCGGACATGATTAGAAAGCGTACCAGTCATATTACCGTGATAGTACGGGAAAAGGAGGAGGTTAATTAGTGGGGCAGAAGGTTCATCCTAAAGGCTTACGCATCGGCATCATTAAGGATTGGGATGCGAAATGGTATGCTGACAAGGATTATACTGATTTACTGCATGAGGATATAAAGATTCGTCGTTACCTGAAG
Organism: uncultured Thermoanaerobacteraceae bacterium; assembly: GCA_964529795.1. Taxonomy (GTDB): domain Bacteria; phylum Bacillota; class JADQBR01; order JADQBR01; family JADQBR01; genus CAZGXM01. The sequence goes on along the minus strand of CAZGXM010000004.1, from coordinate 75,682 downwards.
AAAAAGCTTTACGATGCCGGAATTTCAACTATTGAAATTGAACGGGCAGCTAATCGCGTTAAGCTTTCCATTCATACCGCCAAGCCCGGGATAGTGATTGGCCGCGGTGGTGCGGAAGTGGAAGCCCTGCGGAAGCAACTGGAAAAGCTTACAGGCAAGAAAGTTAATGTCAATATTGTGGAAGTTAAGAAACCGGAACTGGATGCCCAGTTGGTGGCTGAAAACGTGGCAGCACAGCTGGAGCGGAGAATTTCCTTCCGGCGGGCCATGAAACAGGCGGTATCCAGGTCCATGCGATTTGGTGCGGAAGGAATCAAGATTATGTGTGCCGGTCGTCTGGGCGGAGCGGAAATGGCCCGGACGGAATGGTACAGCGAAGGCAAAGTACCTTTGCATACTCTTAGGGCCGATATTGACTATGGTTTTGCAGAAGCAAACACAACTTACGGTAAAATCGGTGTAAAAGTATGGATTTATAAAGGTGAAGTACTTCCTGATGCAAAAGGCAAAGTGGAGGAAGGAGGCAAGTAACTTATGTTGATGCCGAAAAGGGTAAAGTGGCGTAGACAGCATCGCCCCAGCCTTTCAGGCAAGGCTACTAAGGGTAACGAAGTAGTTTTTGGTGAGTATGGCCTGCAAGCGTTGGAACCGGCATGGATTACCAGTCGCCAAATAGAAGCGGCACGTATTGCTATGACCCGTTATATTAAGCGGGGCGGGAAAGTATGGATTAGGATCTTTCCTGACCGCCCGATTACGGCAAAACCTGCCGAAACCCGGATGGGTAGCGGTAAAGGGTCGCCGGAATACTGGGTTGCTGCGGTAAAACCGGGACGGATTCTCTTTGAAATGGCAGGAGTGGCGGATGGTATAGCCAGAGAAGCTATGCGTCTGGCCAGCCATAAATTACCGATTAAAACTAAGTTTGTACAACGTACTGAAGTGGGTGGTGAGGCCGATGAAAGCTAGTGAGCTTCGGGATTTGACCACGGAGGAATTAGTTCGCAAAGTAGACGATTTGAAAGAGGAATTGTTTAACCTACGCTTCCAATTAGCTACCGGCCAGTTGGATAACCCCATGCGCATTAAGCATGTGCGTCGGGATATAGCCAGGGCCAGGACTGTTTTAAGGGAACGTGAATTAAAACAGGAAGCGTAAGTGAAAGGAGGAAAGGCGCTTGGCTGAAAGAAACATGCGTAAGAGTCGTGTCGGCTATGTAGTCAGCGATAAAATGGATAAGACAGTGGTTGTATCTGTAGAAAATTATGTTCGCCATCCGCTTTATGGCAGGACAGTGAAAAAGAGTAAAAAATTTAAAGCTCATGATGAAATTAACCAGTGCAAGGTAGGCGATAAGGTAAAAATTGTGGAAACCCGGCCTTTAAGTAAGGACAAGAGATGGCGGGTAGCGGAAATATTGGAAAAATCCCGGGAGCTATAGCATTGGTTGCGAGTTGAAAGGGGGTAACATCACATGATTCAATCCCAGTCACTGCTAAAGGTAGGCGATAATACCGGTGCTAAGAAGTTGATGTGTATTCGAGTGCTGGGTGGTTCCGGACGCCGGTATGCTTCGGTAGGAGACGTGATTATTGCTTCGGTTAAAGATGCAATACCCGGCGGTGTGGTTAAAAAAGGTGATGTTGTAAAAGCGGTAGTAGTGCGTACAAAAAAAGGGACTAAAAGGCCCGATGGTACCTATATACGTTTTGACGAGAATGCTGCGGTAATCATCAACGACCAAGGTCAACCCAAGGGCACGCGGATTTTTGGTCCGGTGGCCAGGGAGCTACGGGAAAAGGATTACATGAAGATTATTTCGTTAGCGCCAGAAGTTCTTTAAAGTTTTTAACCTAGTTCGCGGAGGTGAAAAGATTGGCAAGCTCCAAGGTTCATGTTAAACAAGGCGATACTGTTGTTGTAATTACCGGCAAAGACGTTGGTAAAAAGGGGAAGGTTTTACAAGTGTTGCCCCGAGAGCAGCGGGTGGTTGTCGAGGGAGTAAACGTGGTTAAACGTCACACACGCCCTACCCAAAAGATGCCTCAAGGCGATATTGTGGAAAAAGAAGCTCCGATTGCCAGCTCCAATGTGATGATATATTGCAACAAATGCGACCTGCCCACCAGGATAGGCAAGAAATTCCTTGACGACGGTACTAAGGTACGTGTTTGCAAGAAGTGCGGTGAAGACTTAGATTAACGGTTGTTCTGCTGGAAAGGGGGTAAATCAAGGTGGCAAGACTAAAGGAAAAATACCTGGAAGAAACGCAACCGGCATTGATGGAAAAGTTCGGTTATGAAAATATTATGGAAGTACCCATGCTGCATAAGGTGGTTGTCAATATGGGTGTAGGCGAAGCTACCCAGAACCCCAAAGCTCTGGACGGTGCGGTGGAAAACTTGGCAACAATTACCGGCCAAAAACCGGTGATTACCAGGGCCAAAAAGTCAGTAGCGGCTTTTAAATTAAGAGAGGGTACTCCTATTGGCTGCAAGGTAACACTGCGGGGGGAGAAAATGTACGAGTTTGTGGACCGTCTGATAAACATTGCCTTACCCAGGGTCAGAGATTTCAACGGTGTTTCCCCCAAGGCTTTTGACGGTCGCGGTAATTATACTTTAGGCTTAAAAGAACAGTTGATTTTTCCGGAAATTGATTATGATAAAGTAGATAAGGTAAGGGGTATGGATGTTATTTTCGTTACCACGGCGAAAACTGATGAAGAAGCGAGAGAATTGCTACGTTTATTGGGAATGCCTTTTAGACAATAACATGCCAGGAGGAGGGATAACTAATGGCTAAAAAATCAATGATTGCGAAGGCAAAGCGCAAGCCCAAATATCGTGTGCGTGCGCATAACCGGTGCAAGATTTGTGGGCGCCCGCATGGTTATATGCGTAAGTTTGGTGTCTGCCGGATTTGCTTCCGTGAACTGGCATATAAAGGTGAAATTCCCGGCGTTACCAAGGCTAGCTGGTAAGAAATAGATTTGGAAGGGGGTAGTTAAGATGGTAATGACGGACCCGATTGCAGACTTTTTAACCAGAATTCGTAATGCGAATATGGCGAATAAAGTTACGGTTGAAGTGCCTGCCTCCAGGATAAAAAGAGCGATTGCTGAAATATTCAAGGAAGAAGGCTATATTAAGGATGTTGAACTTGTAGACGATAGCAAACAAGGGATCCTCAGGCTTTATCTGAAATACGGCAAGAATGATGAAAAGGTAATTACCGGCCTGAAACGAATCAGTAAACCGGGATTACGGGTTTATGCCAATAAAGACGAAATTCCCCGGGTTCTTGGTGGCTTGGGAGTAGCAGTGATTTCCACCTCAAAAGGGGTAATGACTGACAAGAGAGCAAGACAGGAAGGAACCGGCGGGGAGGTTATTTGCTATATTTGGTAACAGCTTTTCACGACAGGAGGTGTCATCATGTCAAGGGTAGGAAAATTACCTATCAAGATTCCTGAAGGGGCGGAAGTAAAAATAGATGATCACAAGGTTACCGTTAAAGGACCCAAGGGACAGTTGGAAAAGAAATTACACCCGGAAATAAACATCAGTATAGAAGACGGCAAGGTTCAGGTAACTCGTCCCAGCGATAAAAAGGAACACCGGGCATTGCACGGTTTAACCAGGGCGCTTTTAAATAACATGGTTGAAGGTGTTACGAAGGGCTTCCAAAAGGCGCTGGAATTGAACGGTGTTGGCTACCGGGCTAACATGCAGGGCAAAAAACTGGTGCTGAATGTTGGCTACTCCCGACCGGTAGAGATAGAACCACCGGCAGGAATAGAAATTGAAACACCTGCTCCTACTAAAATTGTTGTCAAGGGTATAGACAAGGAACTGGTAGGTGCAGTTGCTGCAAATATTCGGAAAGTAAGACAGCCGGAACCCTATAAAGGCAAAGGAATAAAATATGAGGCTGAACGCATCCGCAGAAAAGTTGGTAAAGCGGGAGTCGCCGCCAAGTAATTTTTGTGCTATAGGACTGTTGCGGAAAGGAGTGACATTTTTTGTTCAAGAGGTATAACCGTAAAACGGCCAGAAATAAAAAACGGAGGCGTATTCGTAACAAGATATTTGGCACACCCGAACGTCCTCGCTTATCAATTTACCGTAGTTCCAAACACATTTATGCACAAATTATCGATGATACCGTGGGCAATACGCTGGTCGCAGCATCTACCCGGGACCCGGAATTAAAAGGCGAGGCTGGTGCCGCCAATACGGAAACCGCTAAAAAAGTAGGTCAGCTGGTGGCCAAAAAAGCGCTGGAAAAAGGAATTAATGAAGTGGTATTTGACCGGGGCGGATATATTTATCACGGTCGTGTGGCAGCCCTGGCGGAAGGTGCCAGGGAAGGCGGTTTAGAATTTTGATTTTTTCTTCGGTAAAGGAGGGAAATGAATGGTCGGTATAGACCCTAATCAGCTGGAATTAAGTGAAAAAGTAGTCAACATCAACCGGGTAGCCAAAGTTGTTAAAGGTGGTCGCCGTTTTAGTTTTAGCGCACTGGTTGTTGTCGGAGACGGAAACGGACGTGTGGGAGCAGGCTTGGGTAAAGCAAATGAGGTTCCCGGAGCAATTCGTAAAGGAATTGAAAACGCAAAGAAGAATTTAATTGAAGTCCCGGTCGTTGGGACAACGATTCCTCACGAAATGGTCGGAAGATTTGGCGCCGGTCGGGTCTTGCTGAAACCTGCTTCGGAAGGCACGGGAGTTATTGCAGGCGGCCCGGTTCGTGCTGTTTTGGAACTAGCCGGTATCAGAGATATTTTGACCAAATCCTTAGGTTCTGCCAATGCCAACAACATGGTATATGCTACATTAGAAGGTTTAAAAAACTTAAAACGTGCCGAGGAAGTAGCAAAATTGCGCGGCAAATCAGTTGAAGAGTTGCTTGGGTAGGAGGAATGGCAATGGCAAAGAAATTGAAAATTACGCTTAAGAAAAGCCTGATCGGTCAGAGTAAAAGGCAACGAGAAACGGTGGCAGCATTGGGATTAAAGAAGTTAAATCAAAGTGTTATTAAAGAAGATGTGCCCAGCATACGTGGGATGGTTAAAAAGGTAAATCACTTAGTGGTTGTCGAAGAAATTGAGGTTTAGGAGGTGTAGCTGTGGTTAGAATTCATGAACTCAAACCGGTACCCGGTGCCAAGAAAAAGCCTACCCGTAAAGGCAGGGGAATTGGTTCCGGTTTAGGAAAAACTTCCGGTCGCGGGCATGGTGGACAAAAATCCCGGTCCGGTGGTGGTGTCAGACGTGGTTTTGAGGGGGGGCAAATGCCTCTTGTTCGCCGGCTTCCTAAACGCGGCTTTACAAATATCTTTAAAAAAGATATTGCGATTATCAACCTGGCACAGCTAAACAGGTTTGATGAGGGGACGGAAGTGACTCCTGAACTGCTGGTACGGGAAGGACTTATCAGCCCGACCAGGGACGGGGTGAAGGTACTGGCCAAGGGAGAGTTGGGAAAACCTCTGACGGTAAAAGCCAATTATTTTAGTAAAGCAGCAGCGGCCAAAATTGAAGCTGCCGGCGGAAAAGCCGAGGTGGTATAATGTTATCCAGCTTAAAGTCAGCCCTGAAGATTGACGACTTGCGTAAAAAAATTATTTTTACGGTTTTAATGTTTGTCGTCTTTCGTATCGGGGTACATATTCCGGTACCGGGTATTGACACGGCACAACTGAGGGAGCTAATGGCAAACGGTACTTTGTTTGGCTTTATCGACGTAATTTCCGGGGGAGCATTTAAAAAGTTTACCATTTTTGCCATGGGCATTATGCCCTACATTAACGCGTCAATTATCATGCAGTTGTTGACTGTGGTAATCCCGTATCTGGAACGCCTGGCAAAAGAGGGCCAGGAAGGGCAGAAAAAGATTGTTCAATTTACACGCTACGGTACAGTTATCCTGGGCTTTATTCAGGCGGTAGGGATGGCATTTTTCCTGGGTAGTGCAAATGTGTTGGAAAACCCCGGTTTTGGTTCTTACGCCATTATTGCCATCACTCTTACTGCCGGTACGGCGTTTTTGATGTGGCTGGGCGAGTTGATTACTGACAAAGGCATCGGTAACGGTATTTCCCTGATAATTTTTGCGGGGATTGTTTCCCGTTTGCCTGCCGGTTTGTACACTATCTACCAGTACGTGTCCGCGGGAGAAAGCAATATTTTTGCGGTGCTGTTTTTTCTGGTTATTGCCGTGGTGGTAATTGCCAGTGTTGTGGCCATTCAGGAAGGGCAGAGACGAATCCCCGTCCAATACGCGAAGCGTGTTGTCGGCCGTAAGGTTTACGGCGGGCAGTCCACCCATATCCCGTTAAAGGTTAACCAGGCAGGGGTAATTCCGGTTATTTTTGCTATGTCCATCTTACTTTTCCCCACAACTATGGCATCCTGGTTCCCCAATAACGGTTTTGCACAGGTGCTACAAAGATTTTTCGATTTTCGTTCCATTCCCTATATGATTATGTATGCTACATTGATTATCTTTTTTACCTATTTTTATACCGCCGTTACATTCAACCCGCAGGATGTGGCGGATAACATGAAAAAGTACGGCGGCTTTATTCCCGGCTTGAGGCCGGGCAGACCTACTGCGGAATATATCGACAAGGTACTGACACGGATCACTCTTTCCGGGGCCATCTTTTTGGCGTTGATTGCACTGCTGCCTAATTTTGTTATGGCGGTAACAGGCTTAAATATTTATTTTGGCGGTACGGCTCTATTGATTGTGGTTGGTGTTGCGCTGGAAACAATGAAGCAAATCGAGTCTCACTTGTTAATGCGTAATTACCAAGGCTTTATGAAATAAATTGCTTCGCTTATCGTGCAGCAGCACAAAATAGGGAGGGGTTCAAGTGAAGTTACTGTTGATGGGTCCTCCGGGAGCTGGTAAGGGTACGCAGGCTGAAGTGTTAACACAAAAGCTTTCGATACCCCATATTTCCACCGGTGATATGTTCCGGAAGGCTATTAAGGATGGAACTGAATTGGGTAGAAAGGCAAAAGAATACATCGATGCCGGTAAACTTGTACCCGATGAAGTAACAGTGGGAATAGTAAGAGAACGCTTGGCCGAACCGGATTGCGAACGGGGATTCCTTTTGGATGGTTTTCCCCGTACTGTCAATCAGGCAGAAGCACTGGACGAAATTTTAAATGAATTGGGAATTAAATTGGACGCTGTAATTAATATTGAAGTTCCCAGGGGAAAACTGCTGGACCGGTTGACCGGGCGGCGTATTTGCAAAAGTTGCGGCGCTACCTATCATGTAACGTTTAACCCACCTAAAGAAGCTAATCAATGCGATGTGTGCGGCGGCGAGTTGTACCAACGCAGCGATGACACGGTAGAGACTGTAGCCAATAGATTGGATGTATACGCAAAACAAACTGCCCCGTTGATTGAATATTATCAAAAGCAGGGGTTATTGGAGAATATCAACGGCGATCAGGAAATCAAAGCAGTTCTAAAAGAAATTGGTGAAAGGCTTGGGAGAGACTGGGCATGATCACTCTTAAATCGGACCGTGAATTGGAATATATGAAAGATGCCGGTAGAATAGTGGCGGAAACTCACTTGGAGTTGGAAAAAGCCATAGAGCCTGGCATTACAACGAGGGAACTGGATACTATTGCGGAAAACTATATTTTAAGCCAGGGCGCCAAACCGGCTTTTAAAGGCTACCAGGGCTTTCCTGCCAGCATCTGCACTTCCATCGACGAGGAAGTGGTTCACGGTATTCCCGGTTTAAGAGAATTAAAAAATGGAAATATTATTAGTATTGACATTGGCACGGTAATAAATGGTTTTTACGGTGATGCTGCCAGAACTTATCCTGTTGGTGAGATTGATGAGGAGTTGCAGCGTTTGCTGGCGGTTACTGAGGAAGCGCTGGAAGCCGGGATAAAAAAAGCGATAGAAGGCAACAGGCTCAGCGATATATCCCATGCGGTACAAACAACAGCAGAAAGTAATGGTTTTTCCGTCGTGCGTGACTATGTAGGACATGGCATCGGCAGGGAAATGCATGAGGACCCACAAGTACCCAATTTCGGCAAGCCTGGCAGGGGGCCGAGGTTGAAAGCAGGTATGACACTGGCTATTGAACCAATGGTTAACATGGGTACCCATGAAGTAGTGACCTTGGAAGATAATTGGACAGTTGTTACAAGAGACGATACAAGTTCCGCTCACTTTGAGGATACTGTGGCTGTTACGGAGACGGCCCCCAAAATTTTTACCCGTATCTAGCACATGGAGGTGTCTCAAGTGAAACGCGAACTGACGCGAGGACAGCTGGTGTATTCCCTGGCAGGAAACGACAAGGGCGAAGCCTATTTAGTTTGGGATATTATTGATAATACATTTGTAAGAGTGGTAAATGGTCGTAAAAGGTCAGTGGCCAATCCCAAAAAGAAAAATATCAAACATTTGCAACCGGTAAAAAGGTGTGCTGGTGTATTTGCAAGAAAAAAGTTGAGCCATATTTCCGATTTGGAAGTTCGACAGGCCATTGATCGGCTGACAGGAATAGATAGTAACCAGCAAGGAGGTAAGTATTCTTGATGTCCAAGCAAGATGTAATTGAGGTTGAAGGCACTGTAGTGGAACCACTACCAAATGCCATGTTCAGAGTGGAATTGGAAAATGGGCATAAGGTCCTGGCACATGTATCTGGAAAAATACGTATGAATTTTATTCGGATCTTACCCGGTGACCGTGTTACCTTGGAATTATCGCCTTACGATCTCACCAGAGGTCGAATTGTCTATCGATACAAGTAGAATGTTTGTTGGACGTTAAGCGAAGCTTTAATTAATTTTTGGATTGCGGTTTTATGAAGGAGGGTTATAAGTGAAGGTAAAACCGTCGGTTAAGCCCATTTGTGAAAAATGCAAGGTGATTAAACGTAAGGGAAAAGTGATGGTTATTTGTGAAAACCCCAAGCATAAACAAAAACAGGGATAAAGGTTTGGGTTATAGGACGCGGCTGCCTTTTAGGCACCTATGACCAGGATATTAATATTACCATTATTATTCAGGAGGTGTAAAAGTTTCATGGCAAGGATTGCAGGTGTTGACTTGCCCCGGGATAAACGGGTTGAGATAGGCCTGACCTACATTTATGGAATCGGACGGTCAACTTCACAAAAGATTTTGGCCAGTGCCGGTATTGACCCGGATACCAAAGTTAAGGATTTAACGGAAGAAGAAGTAACAAAGTTGCGGGAAATTATTGATAAGAATCACATCGTTGAAGGTGATTTAAGACGTGAAGTTTCCCTCAATATAAAGCGGTTAATGGAAATCGGTTGCTATCGTGGCCTGCGTCATCGCAGAGGTTTGCCTGTAAGAGGGCAGCGTACCAAAACCAATGCGCGGACACGTAAAGGCGTGAAGAAAACAGTAGGTATTCGGAGAAAGAAATAGGGGAAGGAGGAATACACTAAATGGCAAAACGTGGTGCACGTACAAGGGCAAAAAAGCGTGAACGAAAAAATGTTGAAAGTGGAGTAGCCCATGTTAAATCCACTTTTAATAATACGTTGGTTACCATTACAGATAAGGCAGGAAACGTAATTTCTTGGGCCAGTGCAGGTGGTATGGGCTTCAAAGGTTCCCGGAAAAGTACCCCTTTTGCTGCCCAAATGGCTGCCGAGGCTGCAGCGAAAGAAGCTATGGAACATGGCATGAAGGAAGTTGCATGTTATGTTAAAGGGCCCGGAGCGGGTCGAGAAGCGGCGATCAGGTCGTTGCAGGCAGCAGGATTGGAAGTAAGCATGATTAAAGACGTTACTCCTATCCCGCATAATGGTTGCCGGCCGCCAAAACGGCGAAGAGTTTAGGAGGTGTAGGCGAAATGGCGAGGTATACAAGATCTGTCTGTAGATTATGTCGAAGGGAAGGACAAAAACTGTACCTGAAAAGTGACCGCTGCTATTCCGACAAGTGTGCCATTGAGCGGCGTGAATATGCACCGGGTCAGCACGGGCAAAGAAAGAAAAAAGTATCCGAATTTGGACTGCAGCTGCGTGAAAAGCAGAAGGCACGGAGAATTTACGGGGTTTTGGAAAAGCAGTTCCGCAAGTACTTCCGTGAAGCGGAGCGTCAGAAGGGCATTACCGGCGACAACCTACTACGGTTGTTAGAAAGGCGTCTGGACAATGTTGTTTTCCGGTTGGGTTTTGCCGGTTCTCGTGTTGAGGCAAGACAACTTGTGCGGCACGGGCACTTTCGCGTTAACGGGAGTAGAGTAAATATCCCGTCCTTTTTGGTGCGTGTCGGGGATGAAATTTCCGTTAATGAGGCCAGCAAAGGTTCTCCCAAATTTAAAGAAATTGCTGAAGCGGCGGCACATAAAACTCCTCCAGCCTGGCTGGAAGCAGATGTAGAAAACTTTACTGGAAGAGTGATAGCTTTACCCCAGAGAGAAGATATCGATGTTCCGGTAGAAGACCATCTGATCGTAGAGTTGTATTCCAGGTAGAGTAAAGCAGATACCCACTTCCAGTGAAGGAGGTTGTTTGTCAGTATGTTGGAGATAGAAAAACCAAAAATCCAGTGTGTGGAGATGACGGATGATAACACTTACGGCAAGTTTGTAGTGGAACCTTTGGAACGAGGTTATGGTATCACACTTGGTAATTCCCTGCGCCGAATTTTGTTATCATCTTTACCTGGAGCGGCAGTGGTATCGGTGAAGATAGACGGCGTACTACACGAATTTTCCACTATTCCCGGGGTGCGGGAGGATACCACTGATATTATTTTAAATTTAAAAGAATTGTCGGTTAAGTTGCATAACGATGAGGAAAAAGTGGTACGTGTCGAGGCTGAGGGTGAGGGAGAAGTAACTGCGGCAGATATAATTGCTGATGCGGATATAGAAATACTTAACCCGGACCTGGTTATCGCTACATTGGACGGTGGTAAGCTTACCATGGAATTAACCTTGGCCAAGGGCCGGGGGTACGTACCTGCTGAAGGAAATAAGCGTGAAGAGCATGTAATCGGTGTTATACCTGTAGATGCCATTTTCAACCCGGTTACCAAGGTGAACTATACGGTGGAAGATACCCGTGTAGGCCAGATTACTGATTATGACAAACTTACCTTAGAGGTTTGGACTGACGGCAGTATCGCACCAGATGAGGCCATCAGCTCGTCCGCCAAAATTTTAAGTGACCATTTGAAACTATTTGTAACGTTAACAGAAAATATCAGCGACGAGGTAACCATGGTGGAAAAGGAAGAAGAACAAAAAGATAAGATTTTGGAAATGACCATTGAGGAACTGGACTTGTCGGTCCGTTCTTACAACTGCCTGAAACGTGCAGGTATCAATACCGTGGAAGAACTTATTCAACGTTCCGAAGAAGATATGATGAAAGTACGGAATCTGGGGAAAAAATCCCTGGAGGAGGTCAACAACAAACTGGCTGAATTAGGCCTCTCCCTGAGAAAAGAAGAAGAATAAAGGAGGTAGGAGAAGCCATGGGCTATCGTAAATTGGGTCGTTCCAGCAGTCATCGAAAAGCAATGTTACGAAATATTACTACTTCGCTGTTAAGGGAAGAGCAAATTCAAACCACTGCACCAAAGGCAAAGGAACTGCGGCGTATGGCGGAAAAAATGATTACCCTGGGCAAACGGGGTGACCTTCATGCCCGCCGCCAGGCCTTGGGTTATTTACAGGAGGAAGATGTGGTGACCAAGCTGTTTAGCGATATTGCCAAACGATATGAAGAACGTCAAGGAGGTTATACCCGGATTATCAAACTGGGCAACCGCCGCGGTGACGGTGCTGAAATGGTTAAAGTAGAATTGGTCTAACTCAAGGCTGCTTAAATAAGGCACTTGTTGGGGTCAGGAGTTATGCTGGGCTTGGTTTTTAAGACTAGTAGTCCTGGCTTCTATTTTTAAATGAGATGTGGCTCAATACACAGTAGCAATTTCAGGACCGGGAAACTTAGTTTCAATTGCTAACCGGGCAGCTTAAAAGACATTGAGACCCCCGGCAAGTGGGCATGGGATTGGGTGTGTGGCATAATGATTAAGATAGAAAACCTTTGGCATTATTACCGGCGGGGAGAAGAGCAGGTGACAGCGCTTAAAGGGGTGAACCTGGATATAGCTTCGGGCGAATTTATGGTTATCCTGGGCCATAACGGTTCGGGGAAGTCCACTTTGGCAAAACACCTGAATGCGTTACTTCTCCCCGGTAAAGGAAGTGTAACCGTCGATGGGCTGGATACCGCTGCTGAAGAAAATCTTTGGGAGATCAGGCAGCGGGTCGGGATGGTGTTTCAAAATCCCGACAACCAGTTGGTTGCTACCGTGGTGGAGGAAGATGTTGCATTTGGCCCTGAAAACATCGGTTTGCCCCCGGAACAAATTCGGTCCAGAGTAACGGAAGCACTGGAACTGGTGAGCATGAGTGACTACCGGCATTACGCACCCCATTTACTGTCCGGCGGCCAAAAGCAGAGAGTGGCAATAGCGGGTATCATAGCCATGCGCCCGTCGGTGCTGGTGCTGGACGAGCCTACCGCCATGTTGGATCCCCGGGGCCGGAAGGAAGTGATGGAAACAGTTGTGAAACTCAACCGGCAGGAAGGGTTGACGGTAGTGCATATTACCCACTTCATGGAAGAGGCGGTGGCTGCCGACCGGGTAGTGGTGATGGAAGAGGGCCGGGTCGCCATGATGGGCAAACCGCTGGAGATATTTTTACAGGTGGAACGCTTGAAAGAGTTGAGTTTGGATGTACCGCAGGTGGTGCGTCTGGCACACCACTTGCGCCAAGAAGGCTTGGATATTCCCCGGAATATGATGACAGTGGAAGAAATGGCGGAATGGCTGAGCCGTTATTGACCATTCTTATGAAGAATGTTAAAAAGATGATTAGCAATAATTGAAACGGTGGCTATGACTATGGCGTTGGTTTTAGATCAAGTGACTTACACATATAAAGCGGGCACCCCCTACGCACACACGGCCTTGCTTGAGGTGTCCGTCAGTATTGAATTGGGAGAATTTGTGGCGATTATAGGCGCTACAGGATCAGGGAAATCCACACTTGTGCAACATTTTAACGGTCTGCTTAAGCCTGGCAGGGGTCAGGTGCTTCTTAACGGGAAAGATATAAATACAAAACAAAACATCAAGTGGGCGAGACAAAAAGTGGGATTGGTGTTTCAATACCCAGAACATCAACTGTTCGAAGAAACGATATACAAGGATATAGCATATGGCCCCAACAATGCAGGTTGTTCGGCAGAAGAAATCGAAAAGCGGGTCAGGTATGCAATGGAACTGGTGGGGTTGAACTACGGAGAGTTAAAAGACCGTTCTCCTTTTGATTTAAGTGGCGGTCAAATGCGGCGGGTGGCAATTGCCGGTGTCCTGGCCATGAAGCCGGAAATTATTGTGCTGGATGAGCCGACGGCGGGTTTGGACCCCAGGGGAAGAAACGAGATTATGGAGCAGATTGTTCGCCTCCACAGGGAAGAAGGGCTTACCGTGGTGTTGGTTTCCCATAATATGGAGGATGTGGCAAGATTAGCCCAGCGGGTGCTGGTGATGCACCGTTCCAAATTAGTGATGCAGGGGACACCCCATGAGGTATTTGCCCGGGGACAGCAGTTAAAGGAGATGGGTTTGGATATCCCCCAAGTCACCCATTTGCTGCTGGGTTTACGTAAACGGGGTAAGCCGGTCCGCACCGATCTGGTAACGCTGACGGAAGTGAAAAATGAATTACTGCAAATGTTAAGGGGTAAGACTAATGTTAAATGATATCACTATCGGGCAATATGTACCGGGAGAATCAATTATTCACCGTCTGGACCCGCGAACTAAGCTTATTGCAATCATACCTTATATAGTGGCTTTATTTACCGTTGACAGTTGGCAGGGGTATTTGTTGATGACTGTGGTATCCCTGTCTGTTGTGCTACTCAGTCGCCTACCCGTTATTTATGTGCTCCGGGGACTAAAGCCCATAGTTATTGTTATTGCCATTACTTTTCCGTTACATTTATTCTTTACCCAGGGGGAGCTGTTATTTAAATTGGGACCCTTGACTGCCTCCCGGGAAGGCCTCATTAAGGGAATTTTTATTTCCCTGCGTCTGATATACCTGGTGTTGATTACTTCCCTGTTGACACTGACCACTTCGCCCATCAGGTTGACGGACGGCTTGGAGAATCTTTTAAGTCCGGCCAAAAGGGTGGGATTGCCCGCCCACGAATTGGCAATGATGATGACGATTGCACTTCGGTTTATTCCTACCTTTTTGGAGGAAACGGAAAAAATAATGAAAGCGCAAAAAGCCCGGGGTGCGGATTTTGAAACCGGCAGCATCATTCGCCGGGGAAAGAACCTGGTGCCGCTTTTGGTACCGCTGTTTATCGGGGCCTTCCGTCGTGCCGACGACCTGGCCTTGGCCATGGAGGCCCGCTGCTACCGGGGCGGGGTTAACCGCACGAAAATGATTCAGCTGCGGTTTGCGCCTCGCGATGGCTTGGCGCTGTTGTTGATGTTTACGGTATTGGGTTTATCCGTGGCCAGCCGGTTGCTAAGCTAGGGGTGAATTTTATGCACCATATAAAATTGACTCTCCAGTATGACGGCACCGATTTCAACGGATGGCAGATACAAACCAGACAGCCAAACAGTCGGACGGTGCAGTTTACACTTGAAAGCGCCCTGAAAGTACTCACCGGTGAAGATATCCGGGTAGTGGCGGCAGGAAGGACCGATACCGGTGTCCACGCCCGCGGGCAGGTGGTAAGTTTTACCACAGCGTCTTCCATCCCTGTGGAGCGGTATCCCCGGGCATTAAACGGTATTTTGCCCTGGGATGTGGTGGTAACCGCAAGCCAAAAGGTTGACGGGAACTTTCACGCCCGTTACAGTGCCAGGCAGAAGACTTATATATACAGGATTATGAACCGGCCTTTCCCGGATATATTTTGGCGGCGTCATGCGCATCACGTCAGTGCGGAACTGGATTTTCAAGCAATGAAGCAGGCAGCGGCTTACTTTGAGGGCAGGCATGATTTTAGCTCTTTCTGTGCCAGTGGCAGCAATGTAAGCGGCTGTGTGCGAGAGGTCAAAAGCTGCCGGGTGACAAGTGACGGCGGCTTAATTGCAGTGGTAATTACCGCTGACGGTTTCTTATATAATATGGTGAGAATTATGGCAGGCACGTTGTTGGAAGTGGGGTTGGGTAAAAGAAAGCCGGCGGAGGTGCCGGAAATAATTGCCCAAAAAGACCGGCGGGCCGCCGGTGTCACGGCGCCGGCCTGCGGCCTCACTTTGGAAAGCGTCACCTATTAACTTTTCATGACAAGGGATTTAGCTTGACATTGATTAAGCTCTCAAGTACAATTAATCATGTGAGTTTTTGCCTTAAATCCCTTTCATCTCAAGAGCCCCGTGGATGACAGGGTTTAGACAAGGAAGCAGTTAAAGCGGTAAGGAGGGATAAAAATGTCTACTTATATGGCCAAACCCAACGAAGTGGAAAGAAAATGGTATGTGGTGGATGCTGCCGATAAGGTGTTGGGAAGGTTGGCCAGTGAAGTTGCGGTTATTTTACGCGGCAAGCATAAGCCTACCTTTACACCCCATGTGGATACTGGCGATTTTGTAATAGTAATTAATGCTGAAAAAGTTAAATTAACAGGTAATAAATTAAAGCAAAAGCAATACCGGCGGCATTCCGGTCATCCCGGTGGGCTGAAAAGCATCGACTACGGAACTCTGCTCCAAAAAAATCCTGAAAAGGCTGTGCGGTTGGCCGTTAAAGGGATGTTGCCCCACAACAAGCTGGGACGGGCCCAAATCAAGAAACTGAAAGTTTACCGCGGTGCCGAACATAATCACCAGGCACAAAAGCCGGAAAATTGGCAACTGAAAGGCTAAAATAAAAAGCTTACTACCGAAGATTTTTGGTATTTGTGGAGGAAGGAGGATATTATGGCTCAAGTACAATATTACGGGACGGGCCGACGTAAGAATGCCGTAGCGCGGGTTCGCCTGGTCCCCGGTAACGGGAAAATTATTATAAACAGAAGACCCATGGAAGAATATTTTGGCAAGAAAACCCTGGAAATGATTATAAAACAGCCGTTGGCAGTTACCGGCACTGATGGGCGCTTTGACGTATTGGTAAAAGTTCATGGCGGCGGTACCACCGGTCAGGCGGGAGCCATTCGGATGGGTATTGCCCGGGCACTTTTGGAAGCGGATAAGGAATTACGCCCGTTGCTCAAACGGGAAGGATTCCTCACCCGCGACCCGCGCATGAAGGAAAGAAGAAAGTACGGCTTGAAAAAAGCGCGGAAAGCGCCCCAATTTTCCAAGAGATAAAATTGGATATCGATTACACCTGGCAGTGGTTTATACCGCTGCTTATTTTTTTGTGCTAAAACCTTACACCGGGCATAAGTTTTAATGAGAAATTTTCAAGGGAGGAAAAAATGTGGGTAGGGTCTGGTTTGCTGTCTACCGTGTTCGGTTTAAGCCGCTGGTGACTTTAGTGCTGCTGGTTGCTTTTATGTATATTGTCTATATTTACGCTACGGGCAGGATTGCTACGGAAACCATCTCCGCCATGTCCTGGGCGGTGGCAGACAAGGTAATAGTGGTAGACCCGGGCCACGGGGGACCGGACGGCGGCGCCACGGGACCCGGCGGTACCCTGGAAAAAGATTTGAACCTGTCCGTGGCAAAAAAAGTCGCCATGGTGCTTAGCCGGGCAGGGGCGGCGGTAATTATGACCAGGGAAACGGATACTGACTTGTCCAGCCCTGATAAATCAATCAGGCAGCGGAAAAAGGAAGATATGCGTAAGCGGGTGGAACTGGCCGGTAAAGCCAGGGCAGACCTCTACATATCCATTCAGGCCAACAGTTTCGGTACTCGCTGGACCGGTGCTCAGACCTTTTATAAAAAATCCTCCCCGGAAGGAGAAAGACTGGCCAGGGCAATACAGGGGGAATTCGTCCGGGTATTGAAAAATACGGACAGAAAGGCCAAGCCGCTGCCGGAAGCAAACTCTTATCTACTGGGAAACCTGGAAATGCCCGTGGCCATAGTGGAGGTGGGCTTTATTTCCAATCCCCGGGAAGAAAAGTTATTAAATAACCCGGTGTACCAGGAGCGGTTGGCCTGGTGTATCTATGCGGGCATTGTAAAATACTTTGCTGCAGGGGAAAATGAGGCAGGTAGCAGCAGGTAACCGAAACTGTTTTGTGGAAATAATACCCTTCAGAGGAGGGGAAAAATGTTTTACCATCAGTTCAACACCTTAGTGGGTCGAATTACCCTGACTGCCAACCACAGGGGAATAGTGAAAGTCACTTTAAGGGATGAAGAAGTATTGAACTCCGGGGAAACGTACCCTGGCTGGTTTGCGGAAATTGTTAAGCTGGTGAACGAGTACTTTCACGGCAAGCCGGTTGATCTCAACACCTTACCCGTGGACTGGGCGGAACTGGATGGGACGGATTTTCAGAAAAAAGTTTGGCGGGACTGCAGGGCGATTGATTACGGTTCGGTTAGGACCTACGCCTGGCTGGCGGAACGCACCGGCTGTCCCGGGGGTTTTCAGGCAGTGGGACAGGCTTTGGGGAAGAACCCCGTACCTTTACTGGTGCCCTGCCACCGGGTGGTTGCCAAACGGGGACTGGGCGGTTTCGGCAGCGGTGTTGATGTTAAGCGGGCGTTATTAGAATTGGAAGGACTGGCCGAGAATAATTGGGGAAAAGATACATGTCCGTAGTAAGTGGGCAGTTCTTCTCTGGTCATAACCGGACCAGGACTGAAAGTAGCTGTTTTGTTGGTTTGGTAATTACCTTGTAAATGGGTACACTAACGAAAATGCCGGTTTGAGGAGGTGGTTGCCGTGAGCAACCTGAAATATGCTTGTTTTATGCCACACCCGCCCATAATTTTACCCGAAGTGGGTGGGCGGGAAACTGATAAATGCAGGGACACCATTGATGCCATGGGACAGGTGGCAGGGAGACTGGTTGACGCCGACCCGGATACGGTGGTGATTATCACACCCCACGGAAACGTGTTTCAGGATGCAGTTGCCCTGACTGCGGTGGACAGGCTGCAGGGAGATATGGGGCAGTTTCGGGCGCCAATGGTTAAGTTTGATTATCCCAACGAGACCCGGTTGGCCAGTGAACTGCGGGATAAATGCAGTGAAAAGGGTATAGCGGTTGCCTTCATTGATGAAGAGCTTGCCGGGGATTACGGCTTGAACTTGTCCCTGGACCATGGCGTGATGGTGCCGCTTTACTACCTGAAAAAAGCAGGTTTTAATGGTTCATTGGTAGTGGTGGCCATGGGGTTTTTACCGCCACTGGAACTATATACTTTTGGCATGGCGCTACAGCAGGCGGGAGAAAGTGCCGACAGCAATGTTGCCGTGGTAGCCAGCGGGGACCTGTCCCACCGCCTGACACCCGGGGCACCGGCAGGGTTTAGTCCCCGGGGCGAGAAATTTGACCGGGAACTGCGTGAGGCTCTGGAACAGGGTGCTGTGGAAAAGATTGTCCACTTACCCCGGGCCTTTGTTGAAGAAGCGGGGGAATGCGGCCTGCGACCGCTGATCATGTTGCTGGGCTGCCTGGACGGCTACAAAATACAGCCTCAGGTTATTTCTTACCAGGGTCCTTTCGGTGTGGGTTACCTGGTTGCAGAGCTTTTCAGGGGGGGAAATAAAGGAGAAAGCTTGATTTCCAAGCTGAAAAGCTACCAGGAAGAAACCATGACTAAAGTAAGGAAAAATGAACATGCGATAGTACGCTTGGCCAGGGAGACCCTGGAGGGGTTTATCCGCCACGGCAAAGTTATTGAACCGGACTTTAAATTGCCCGAAGGCTTTCCGCAAAGAGCGGGAGTGTTTGTTTCCTTAAAGAAACACGGGCAACTCAGGGGATGTATTGGCACTGTTGAACCCACCCGGGACAGCTTGACCGAAGAAGTGATGCATAATGCTCTCGGTGCCGGGCTGCGGGACCCTCGTTTTCATCCCGTTGAGGAGCATGAACTTCCTGAAATAACCTATTCCGTGGACATACTTCACCCGCCGGAAGAGATAGAAAGCATTGACGAGTTGGACCCCAAAGAGTATGGGGTGATCGTCACTTCCGGGTCGCGCTCCGGCCTTTTACTGCCTAATCTGGAAGGCATTGATACGCCAAAGGAACAGGTGCGCATTGCCATGCATAAAGGCGGCATCAGGCCCGGCGAGAAATACCAACTGAAACGGTTCAAGGTGGACAGGTATCAGTAGGGGGTGACAGTCCGGTGCAAAAGCAACGGGAGGCTGCTTATTATGAGCACATTGAAAACAATAAAGTGCGCTGCTTATTGTGTCCCCACCGGTGTGTGATTGGCCCGGGTAAGGTGGGAATTTGCCGGGTCAGGCGCAACCGGGAGGGGAGGTTGGTGGCGGAAACTTACGGCCAGTGTGCTTCTTTTGCCATCGACCCCATAGAGAAAAAACCCCTGTACCATTTTTACCCCGGCAGTGCCATTTTTTCCGTGGGCAGCAGGGGGTGTAATTTGCGCTGTCGTTTTTGCCAGAACTATTCCCTGGCCCACGGGCAGCCCAACACACGGTATATTTCGCCCGCTGATTTGACGGAAATAGTCCTGGCCCGGGCGCCGGAAAGCATTGGCATCGCTTTTACATACAACGAGCCGCTGGTGAGCTTTGAGTACCTCCTGGCCGCCAGTGCAGAGGCACGAAAAAGCAACCTGAAAACAGTGGTGGTGTCCAACGGTTTTATGAATAAAGAACCCTTCCTTGAGCTTTTGCCGCTGGTTGACGCATTTAACATTGACTTGAAGGGATTCAGTGAGGATTATTACCGGCGTCTGACCGGTGGCAGGGTGGAGGATGTAAAAAGAAACATCGCCCTTGCAAAAGAGCACGGTTGCCATGTGGAAGTAACCACGCTGCTGGTAACCGGGGAAAATGACAGCCCCGAAGAAATTGGCGAGTTGGCGCGGTGGCTGGCAGCAGAGGCGGGAAAGGATACGCCGCTGCATTTATCCCGTTACTTTCCTGCCTTTAAGATGGACTTACCGCCCACACCGCTGGAAGCCATGGAAAAAGCTTATGACATGGCCCGGGAAGAGCTGCACCATGTCTATTTGGGCAATGCCCCGGAACTGGGCAAAAGCGACACTTACTGCCCGCAGTGCGGCGTCCTCGCTATTTCCCGCCGCTGGGGCAGGGTAACCATAGAACATTTGCAGGGCACGCAGTGTGGCCGCTGCGGTTATAATTTGGCAATAATAAATAACTCAAGGGGTTAGGCACCTTGAGCTATTTGGAGGTGTTGGATATGGATAAAATGTTTCAAGCAGCAAAAAACGTGCTGGTCTCCTGTCTGCGAGTAAAAAAAGGAGACAGTGTATTGGTGGTGGTGGATACACCCCAGCTGGAGCTGGGCCGGGCGTTTTTCAACCAGGCGGTGGAACTGGAAACCGAAGCCCAGTTAATTGAATATTCCATTTGGATGGTATGATACTGTCAGCCACTGTCAAAATAGACGGTATGGTAATTTTGCAGCAGGGAAAACTTGTATTGAAATAAATTTTTAAATTCCCGCAGGTTTTCCAGCAGTATTTGTAGAAAAATGTTAAAAAGCCCAGTGGGGTGATGAAATGAAACGATTTTTGGAGCTAATTGCTATTCTTGCGGTTTTGGCGAGCATAATGTTATTTAATCGTTACGCTGCTACCCTGGGCCACGCGGCTCAAGGGTCCGTGAGTGCATATTTCATGCAGCGGGCAATAATGGCGTTGTGGCTGGCGTTGGCGGGATTTCTGGTGGAACTGCCGCGAATTTATCACGACCTCACCCAGCCTGGCATGCGATTGACCTTTGATTGGGCGGTACTGGTGATTATCGGTCTGCCGGCACTAATTCTTGCCCTGCTGCCCATTGTACTTACGGTGGCAAAACTGCCCGTACCGCTCTGGCTTTTAAAACCCAATGCCCTGCCCGCGGAAGTAATCGGTGCGTTTCTGTTCGGCATTGCTGTTGGCAAGGCAATTACTCAAGAGGAATACCGGGTTTTCTAGACCGGCCCGGCTGTCCAAGTTTGGGGCAGCGTGTGCCGGTACCATGTCTTAACGGCAGTGAGAGTATGTCCAGCTCGCAGGTACTGTCCTTTTGGTGCTGGCAGCTGCCGTCACAGATAATTTCTGCCACAGGCATGACCTCCTTAATTTCAAGTTGGTGGTTAGTATAACCATAATTGGGACGAAAAATCTCCGCAAGCCGGAGATTTTTTTCTATCCTATTGCATGAATATACATTAATGTGTATAATTATAAACAATTACATTATGAAGGTGATAGTAAATGAAAGTAGGGATTGTTGGCGCTACCGGTTATACCGGTTTACAATTATTACAGCTGTTGGTTCGTCATGAAAAAGCGGAGATTGTTCTTGCAACTTCCCGGAGTTATGCGGGAAAAGAACTGGCTGCAGTTTACCCCCACCTTACCGGTATAGACCTGAGGTTGGAGGAATACAGGCCGGAACTTTTGGACCGCTGCCAGTATCTATTTATTGCCTTGCCTCACGGTTTGTCCGGGCCGGTGGTGGCGGATGCCAGGGCGCGGCAGGTGAAAGCGATAGATTTGGGTGCGGATTTTCGGCTGGATAATGCCGCTGTCTACCGGCAGTGGTACGGCAGCGAACACAGCCACCCCCATTGGCTGGAAGATGGCATTTACGGCTTGCCGGAAATAAACCGGGAAAGCATCAAAGCTGCTCGGTTGGTGGCCAATCCGGGCTGTTATCCCACCAGTGTTTTGCTGGCCCTGGCACCGCTGGCGGGGAAAGGTATTATTAAAACAGATTCCATTATCATTGACGCCAAGTCCGGTGTGTCCGGGGCAGGACGTAAGCTTTCCCTGGCCACCCACTTTAGTGAAGTCAATGATTCATTCTCTGCTTACGGTGTGGCTTCTCACCGGCACACCCCGGAAATTGAGCAGGAATTAGCTAAACTTTTTGGGGAACAGGTGACTGTAAGTTTCACCCCCCACCTGGTGCCCATGACCAGGGGGATGCTCAGTACCATTTATGCGTCTCTGGCAGGGGAAATCGGCGAGGATAGCTTACGAAACATTTACCGGGAATACTATGCGGCGGAGCCGTTTGTGAAGCTTTTACCCCGGGGCCGGTGGCCGAAAACAAAATATTGCTACGGTGCAAATGATTGTTTTCTAAACTTAACCGTGGATAAAAGGACAAGGCGGTTGATTGTGGTCAGTTGTATTGATAATCTGGTCAAGGGTGCATCCGGCCAGGCAGTGCAAAACTTAAATATCATCAGTGGGCTGCCTGAGACTACCGGTTTGTACGGCACAGGCATCTTACCATAATACAGGGGGAGTTATAATGGTTGAACTGAAAGTTGTTGGCGGTGGCATCACGGCGGTACCGGGGTTTACCGCTGCCGGCGTCGGGGTACAAATCAAAAGTAAAAACAAAAAAGATGTGGCGCTGGTGTACAGTGAAAGCCCCGCCCGGGCGGCAGCAGTGTATACCAAAAACAAAGTCAAGGCTGCGCCGCTGTTGGTCAATGCCCAGAATCTGGTTCGGGGTGAAGCCCGGGCAATGGTGGTAAACAGCGGGGTGGCCAATGCCTGTACCGGGGAACAGGGGTTAAAGGATGCCCGGGAAATGATAAGTCTTACCGCTGAACTGCTGGGTTTGCAGTCTCACCAGGTTATTGTGGGCTCTACCGGGGTAATTGGCGTCAACCTGCCCATGGAAAAGGTACGCCAGGGCATAAAGCAATGCGTTGAACGTTTATCCTCACAGGGTGGTAAGGATGCGGCAGAGGCAATTATGACCACCGATACCTATCCCAAAGAATACGCGGTGGAATTTGAACTGGGCGGTAAAAGTGTGGTTATCGGCGGTATGGCCAAGGGTAGCGGCATGATTAACCCCGATATGGCTACCATGCTGGGGTTTTTAGCTACCGATGTTAGCATTTCCAAAGAGATGCTGCAGTTGGCCCTTTCCCGGGTGGTGGAGGAAACATTCAACATGATTACCGTGGACGGGGATACCAGCACCAACGACATGGTGGCCCTGCTGGCAGCCGGCACTGCCGGCAACAGTGAAATTACCGAGATGAATGGGGATTACGAAACCTTTACCGCGGCCTTGAAGCAGGTGGCCGTGCACTTGGCCAGGGAAATAGTCAGGGACGGCGAAGGGGCAACAAAGCTGCTTACCATTACTATCAATAATGCCTGTACGGTAGAGGATGCCCGCCGGGCGGCCATGGCGGTGGCAAATTCCAATCTGGTCAAGACAGCGTTTTTTGGTGAGGATGCTAACTGGGGGCGTATTTTTACTGCGGTGGGCTATTCCGGTGCGGAATTTGATCCCGGCCGGGTGGATATTTGGCTTGAAAGCGAGGCGGGCAGCGAGCAGGTGCTGGCCCAAGGAACCGGCTTGCGGTTTGACGAGCGGAAAGCCAAGGAAATCCTGGCCTGCAAGGAAATTACCGCCCGGGTGGACTTGAATGCGGGTGACAAGTGTGCTACGGCCTGGACATGTGATTTTTCATATGACTATGTAAAAATCAATGCTGACTACCGTACATAGGGGGGGAGCAGGATGATTTCTCCGTTGGAAAAAACAAATATTCTTGTTGAGGCACTACCGTATATTAAAAAATTTTACGGCAAAACGGTGGTGATCAAGTACGGCGGTCATGCCATGGCCAACTGTGAGTTGAAGCATGCCGTTATCAAGGACGCTATTTTAATGAAATTTGTGGGAATGAATCCGGTGATTGTCCACGGCGGCGGGCCGGAAATAAATAAGATGCTGGAAAGGGTTGGCAAGAAGAGCGCTTTTGTCAACGGCCTGCGGGTAACGGACAGGGAAACCATGGAAATTGTGGAGATGGTACTGGCAGGTAAAATAAACAAGGAAATTGTGTCACTGATAAACCAGCACGGCGGGAAAGCCATCGGTATCAGCGGCAAGGATGCCTCCCTTATTAAGGCCCGGCGGAAAATTACCTTTACGGAAAATGACAGCGGGCAAAGAGTAGGCGTTGACCTGGGCCATGTAGGGGCGGTTGCGGAAATAAACCCGGAAATCATCAATACTGTGATTGAAAAGGGCTACATCCCCGTAGTTGCTCCCATCGGCGTGGGTGAGGACGGTGAAAGCTATAACATCAATGCGGATACCGTGGCCGGAGAAGTGGCAGGAGCTCTCAAGGCTGATAAACTGGTGCTATTGACTGATGTAGAAGGGATTATGCGGGACAGCGGCAGGCCGGACACGCTCATTTCTTCCTTGGCGGTTTCCCAAATCCCCGCTTTAATCAAACAGGGCGTCATCGGGGGAGGAATGATACCCAAAGTGGAATGCTGCATCCGTGCATTGGAAAAAGGAGTGAGCCGTACCCATATTATTGACGGGCGGCTGAAACACTCGCTGCTGTTGGAGATATTTACCGATGAGGGAATAGGAACCATGGTAGTTCGGGATGAGGAGTGAAAAAGATGACCAACCAAGAAATTATTGACCAGGGGAAAAAATATGTCATGAATACCTACGGGCGTTTGTCTCTTGCCCTGGCAAAAGGCGAAGGCCCCCGGGTGTGGGATGCGGATGGCAGGGAGTATTTGGACTTTGTCGGCGGTTTGGCGGTGAATTCTTTGGGACACTGTCATCCCAAGGTCAGTGAAGCTATTTGTGCCCAGGCCGGGCAGCTAATCCATTGCTCCAACCTCTACTGGATTGAACCGCAGGTACGGCTGGCAAAAATTCTGGTGGAAAAATCAGGTCTGGATAAGGTGTTTTTCTGTAACAGCGGTGCGGAAGCCAACGAGGCGGCCATTAAACTGGCCCGCAAATTCGCAAAAACCGCGTGGGGAGAAGAAAAGTACGAAATCATTACCATGAAACAGTCTTTCCACGGGCGCACGTTGGCCACACTTACCGCCACCGGGCAGGAGAAGTTTCATAAGGGTTATGCGCCCCTGCCCCAGGGGTTCAAATATGTGTCCTTTAATGATTTTGAAGCGCTGGTGGAAGCGGTTACTCCTGCCACCTGTGCCGTGTTAATGGAACCGGTCCAGGGAGAAGGCGGCGTTTATACCGCCGACCCGGATTACTTGCAAAAGGTCATGAAATTCTGCGATGCAAATAATATCCTGCTAATTTTTGATGAGGTTCAGTGCGGCATCGGGCGTACCGGCAAGTGGTTTGCTTTTCAACACTACGGCGTCAAGCCCCATATTCTTTCCCTGGCCAAGGCACTGGGCGGCGGCGTGGCCATCGGTGCCATGCTGGCCCGGGAGGAGGTTGCCACCGGTTTCCAACCGGGGGATCACGCCTCTACCTTTGGCGGCAATCCCCTGGCCTGTGCTGCCGGCGTGGCGGCGCTGACAGCCATGGAAGCAGAGGAAATGATAGAGAATGCCGCGGCTGTTGGTGACTACTTCCAAAAGGAACTGCTGCAGCTGGTGGATAATTATCACTTTATTACCGAAGTACGTGGCAAGGGGCTGATGCTAGGATTACAGCTTGCCAAGTCCGGGGCGGGGATAGTGGATTACTGTCTCAAGCAGGGATTGCTTATCAACTGCATTGGTGGTAATACCTTGCGCTTCCTGCCGCCCTTAAACATTACCAAGGAGGATGTGGATAGCGCCATAAAAATTTTAAAACAGGCCTTGGAAACGGGAGATTAGAACTGTGACAGCAGTACTTCACCCCGAGGCGGCACCGGGCCCCGGGGACTGCCGCTATCTATTTGGCCGGTTTGCGGCATTGGTGAAACAGTAGCCAGACAAGGAGTGGTATTTTTGCCGAAGATTGACAGCTTGGAGAAAGTGTTGGTAATAGGCTCAGGACCAATCATTATCGGCCAGGCGGCAGAGTTTGACTATGCCGGCACCCAGGCCTGCAAGGCGCTGCGGGAAGAAGGTCTGGAAGTGGTGCTGGTCAATTCAAACCCTGCTACCATCATGACGGACGGCGATATTGCCGACCGTGTCTATATCGAGTCCTTGGATGTCGATACACTCAGCCGCATTATTGCCCGGGAAAGGCCGCGGGGATTATTGCCCACCCTGGGCGGCCAGACCGGTTTGAACCTGGCGGTGGAACTGGCGGAAAGAGGTATTTTAGATAAATATAGCGTTGACCTGCTGGGTACCCCGGTGGAGTCCATCAAATGTGCCGAGGACCGGGACGAATTTAAACAACTGATGCTGGCCATCGGCGAGCCCATTCCGGAAAGCGCCATTGTCAGTTCTCTGGAGCAGGCAAAGGAGTTTGTGTCAGAGACAGGCTATCCGGTGATAGTTCGGCCCGCCTATACTTTGGGCGGCAGCGGCGGCGGCATTGCCCGTAATGAAAAACAGTTGGAAGAGATCGTAGCCCGGGGCTTGAAGTTAAGCCTTATCGGTGAAGTTTTGTTGGAAAAAAGTGTTGCCGGGTGGAAGGAAATAGAATATGAGGTAATGCGGGACGGTAAGGACAACTGCATCACCATTTGTAACATGGAAAATATTGACCCCGTGGGGATCCATACCGGCGACAGCATTGTGGTTGCCCCTTCGCAGACTTTATCTGACAAGGAATACCAGCTGCTGCGCAGCGCATCTTTGAAGATTATCCGGGCATTGAAGGTTGAGGGCGGCTGTAACGTGCAGTTTGCCCTGGACCCGCACAGCATGGACTACTACGTGATTGAAGTAAATCCCCGGGTCAGCCGTTCCAGTGCTTTGGCCTCGAAGGCCACCGGTTACCCTATTGCCAAGATGGCTGCGAAAATTGCCATTGGCTTGGGTTTGGATGAGATCACCAACCCGGTAACCGGCAAGACCACTGCCTGCTTTGAACCCACTTTGGACTACGTGGTAGTGAAAATTCCCCGCTGGCCCTTTGACAAGTTTGCCTTTGCTGACCGGACACTTTCTACCCAGATGAAGGCTACCGGGGAAGTGATGGCCATTGACCGTACTTTTGAGGCGGCACTGTTAAAGGCGGTACGGTCGCTGGAAATCGGTTACTACGGGTTACGTATTGCAGATTCGCTGTTGTGGTCGGATATGGAGCTGGAGCACAAATTAAGCAGCGCCGATGATGAGCGGATATTTGCCGTGGCCGAGGCCTTCCGGCGTGCTTGGACCGTCAAGGAAGTGGAACTGCTGACGAAAATAGACCGCTTTTTTCTGGAAAAGATTAAACACCTGGTAAATTTGGAAGAGCGTTTGACCAAGGAGAAACTTTCCCCGCAACTGATGCGGCAGTTAAAGACTGCCGGTTTTTCCGACTACCAGATTGCCAAAATTTTGGGAATAAGCACTCAAAAGATTCGCGACTACCGTAAAACAGAAAACATTATCCCGGTATACAAAGTGGTGGACACCTGTGCCGCTGAATTTGAAGCGGATACACCCTATTATTACTCCAGCTATGAAGAAGAAAATGAAGTGATACCTTCCTCCGGGGAAAAAGTGCTGGTTATCGGTTCCGGCCCTATCCGTATCGGCCAGGGAATAGAATTTGACTACTGCTCGGTGCATTCCGTCTGGGCCCTGAAAGAGGCGGGAGTGCAGTCAATTATTATCAACAATAACCCGGAAACGGTGAGCACTGATTTTGACACTGCCGACAAGCTTTTTTTCGAACCGCTGACCCTGGAGGACGTGCTGAATATTGTTGATTTGGAAAAGATAGACGGTGTCATTGTCCAGTTCGGCGGGCAGACTGCGATAAACTTGGCCGACGGTCTGGCAGCGCACGGGGTGCCGCTTTTGGGTACGTCCATCGAGTCCATTGATGCCGCTGAGGACCGGGATAAATTTGAACGCCTGCTGCGCTCACTGGGTATTCCCCAGTCCGAGGGAAGGTCCGCCGTCAACGTGGAACAGGCGCTTGTGGCCGCCGGCTCCCTGGGTTTTCCTGTACTGGTGCGCCCGTCTTATGTTATCGGTGGCCGGGCCATGGAAGTGGTGCACAACGAGGCGGAACTACGCACCTACATGGAAACGGCGGTAAAGGTGTCTCCCAAGCATCCGGTGCTGGTGGATAAGTACATCGGGGGCAAGGAAGTGGAGGTAGATGCCATCTGCGACGGTTATGACACGTTAATACCGGGAATTATGGAGCATGTGGAACGGGCCGGGATACATTCCGGCGACAGTATGGCGGTTTACCCGCCCCAAAATCTAAATCCCGGGGAAATAGAGCAGATTGTGGATTATACCCGGCGCATTGCCCGGGCACTGGAAGTCAAGGGCCTGCTAAATATCCAGTATGTTGTGGAGCGAGGAAAGGTGTACGTGCTGGAGGTCAATCCCCGGGCGTCACGTACCGTACCCATTCTCAGCAAGGTAACGGGAATTCCCATGGTAAAAGTGGCTACAAGAGTAATGCTGGGTGAAACGATTAAGCAGCAGGGGTATACCGCCGGTTTGAAGCCGCCGGTGGATTACGTGGCGGTGAAGTCCCCGGTATTTTCCTTTGAGAAGTTGTCCAAGGTGGAGCCTTCCCTGGGCCCGGAAATGAAGTCCACGGGAGAAGTGATGGGTTTGGACAGAACCTTTGCCGGCGCCATGTTTAAGGCCATGACCGCCAGCGGCCTGGCCGTCCCTGCCGGTGGGACGGTGCTGGTTTCCCTGGCGGATAAGGATAAAGCCGAGGCCGGGGAGCTGATCAGGGAATACTATCGCTTGGGCTTTAATCTGGTTGCCACTGAAGATACGGCTGAATTTTTGAAACGGCTAAATATCAAGGTGGCGCGGCTGTCCCGGGAAAATAGAGAGGATATCAGCGGCTATATCCGTTCCGGCCGGGTGGATTTGGTGATAAACACGCCCACAAAGGGGAAGATTCCCGACCGGTTTGGCTTTAAACTGCGCCGGGCGGCCACGGAATACGGGGTACCGTGTCTAACTTCCCTGGATACTGCCCGGGGGTTACTGGCGGTAATCAAGGCCCGGAAAACAGGGCAAACCTGGGACTGCTGCGCGGTGGGGGACTACCGGGAATGGGATAGAAAAAAGGCAGTATTTCCCGTAGAGCATGCCAAGGTATCCGCTAAAGGGATGTGAGTAATAAGTAGTGTACTATTAGGCCGCTGTTACCCGGGGGAGCCAATTTAGGCCGAACGGTCAGGCACGGGACTACTTGCTTGTCATCCCCTTGCTTTTTGGACAAACTAAAGGGAAAGAATGGTAAAAAGGAGGAGAGTCAATGACATTGGTTCAGCCGGTTGGTTTGGAATTTCGCGGGAAAGACTTTTTAAGCCTTAATAATTTTTCCCCGGAAGAGATCAATTACTTGTTAAAATTGGCCCGGAAATTGAAGGGACTGCAGAAAAAAGGTGAGCCACACCAGATTTTAAAAGGGAAAAGCCTGGCAATGATTTTTCACAAACATTCCACCCGCACCCGTGTATCCTTTGAAGTGGGCATGTACCAACTGGGGGGGCAGGCACTGTTTCTGGGTCAGGACCTCCAGCTGGGTCGCGGCGAGTCCATCGGTGATACTGCCAGGGTACTGTCCCGTTATGTTCACGGCATTATGATTCGTACCTACAGTCACCAACAGGTGGAACAATTGGCTCGTGAAGCGGATGTACCGGTAATTAACGGTTTGACGGACCTGCTGCACCCCTGCCAGGTGCTGGCGGACTTGCTGACCATTAAGGAGAAAAAAGGAGACCTGGCCGGTGTCAAGGTAGGTTATATCGGTGACGGCAATAACATGGCCCATTCGCTGATCAACGGCTGCAGCAAAATGGGGATGGAAATAAGCATTGCCACACCTAAAGGCTATGAACCGGAGGCTTTTATAGTGGACGGCGCCAGGAATAACAGCGGTAAGGTAGTTATTACCCATGATGTCCAAGAGGCGGCCCGTGAAGCGGATGTATTGTATACCGATGTTTGGGCCAGTATGGGTCAGGAGGAGGAACAGCGGGAGCGGGAAAAGGCATTCAAGGGCTATCAGATTAACAGGGAAATCCTGGCCCTGGCCAATAAGGATGCCATTGTCATGCACTGTTTACCTGCCCACCGCGGGGAAGAAATCACCACCGAAGTCCTGGACGGCCCGCAATCGGTAATATTTGACCAGGCTGAAAACCGGCTGCATGCTCAGAAGGCAGTCATGGCTTCGGTTATGTAGGAAAGGTAAGCTTTTGACATCCTGAAAATTGGAGGTAGGAAATATGAAAAAGGTAGTACTGGCGTATTCCGGGGGTTTGGACACTTCAATCATTATTCCCTGGTTGAAAGAAAACTATGGTTATCAGGTTATAGCCATGGCTGCCGATGTAGGCCAGGGTGAGGAGCTGGAATCTCTACGCGAAAAAGCCGTAAAAAGCGGAGCGGAAAAATTGTATATCGAGAGGGTAACGGAAGAATTTCTTACGGATTTTGTTTGGCCCACGTTGAAAGCCGGGGCAGTGTACGAGGGCAAGTATCTTCTGGGTACTTCCTTTGCCCGGCCGTTGATTGCCAAAAAACTGGTGGAAATTGCCCATAAGGAAGGGGCCGAGGCTGTTGCCCACGGCGCCACGGGTAAGGGCAACGACCAGGTGCGTTTTGAACTGACCGTCAAGGCCCTGGACCCGGACTTGAGAATTATTGCCCCGTGGCGGGAGTGGAACATCAAGTCCCGCGAAGATGCTATCGACTATGCCAAAGAGCGGGGTATACCGGTGCCGGTAACTAAAAAGAAACCCTACAGTATGGACCGCAACATCTGGCATTTAAGCCATGAGGGCGGTGATTTGGAAAACCCCTGGAATGAACCTGAAGATGACCTGTACATGATTGTTATCCCGCCTGAACAGGCCCCGGACAAGCCGACCTATGTGGAAATCGAATTTGAACAGGGTGTCCCGGTGGCAGTGGACGGTGAGAAACTGCCGCCTGTCGTCCTGGTGGAAAAACTCAATCAGCTTGCCGCCGCCAATGGCGTCGGTATTGTAGACATGGTGGAAAACCGCCTGGTGGGCATGAAATCCCGCGGAGTGTACGAGACCCCCGGCGGTACGGTGCTGTATCTTGCCCACCGGGAACTGGAATACCTTACCTTGGACCGGATGACCATGCATTACAAAGAACAGATTGCCGCAAGATACGCGGAACTGGTCTATGACGGTCTCTGGTATTCGCCGCTGAGAGAGGCGCTGGATGCTTTTGTGGATGTGACCCAGCGCACCGTGACCGGCACCGTACGCATGAAACTTTACAGGGGAAGCTGTACCCCGGCGGGCACAAAATCACCCTACTCGCTGTACAGTGAAGAATTTGCCACTTTTGGTGAGGATGCGGTTTACAACCAGAAGGATGCCGAAGGATTTATCAACCTGTTTGGCCTGCCGCTCAAGGTCAGGGCCATGATGGAAAAGAAAACTTCTAAATAAAGAGGTGCGTGGAGTTATGAAGCTTTGGGGCGGTCGCTTTGCAAAAGATACTGACAGGCTGGTGGAGGATTTTCATTCCTCCATTTCTTTTGACAAGAGATTGTACCGACAGGATATTCGCGGCAGTATTGCCCATGCCCGCATGCTTGGTGAAACCGGTATCATCACCAAGGAGGAAGCCAAGGCCATCATCAAGGGTTTACAGGAAATCCTGACCGACATGGAGGCGGGCCGGGCGGAACTTTCGGTGCAGGCGGAAGACATCCATATGAACGTGGAACAGTTATTGATAGAGCGGGTGGGTGAAGTAGGAAAGAAACTGCATACCGCCCGCAGCCGTAATGACCAGGTTGCCCTGGATACCCGCATGTTTTTAAAGGAAGAAATTATTGAAATAGCCGGTCTTGTTACCAGGCTGCAGCAGGCGCTGGTGGAACTGGCGGGAAAACATACCGGCACTGTGATGCCCGGCTACACTCACCTGCAGAAGGCCCAGCCCATTACCTTCGCCCATCAGCTGATGGCCTATTTTGAGATGTTTCAGCGGGACTGGGAGCGCCTGCGGGATTGTTTCCGGCGTACCGATGTCTGTCCTTTGGGTTCCGGGGCTTTGGCCGCTACCACTTTTCCCATTGACCGGGAGATGGTGGCTAGGGAGTTGGGCTTCAGCCGGATCAGCGCCAATAGCATGGATGCTGTCAGTGACCGGGATTATGTCATAGAGTTTACCGCGGCAGCAGCCTTACTGATGACCCACCTGAGCCGTTTGTGTGAGGAGATAATACTGTGGGCCAGTGACGAATTTTCTTTTATCAGTCTTGATGATGCCTACAGTACCGGTTCCAGCATCATGCCCCAGAAGCAAAACCCTGATGTGGCGGAACTGGTGCGGGGAAAATCCGGCCGGGTGTACGGGCATTTGGTGGGGCTGCTGACCATGGTCAAAGGACTGCCCCTGGCGTACAACAAGGACCTGCAGGAGGACAAGGAAGCGCTGTTTGACGTGATAGATACGGTGAAAAAGAGTTTGCTGGTACTTGCCCCGATGCTCACCACCATCACCGTCAACAAGGAACAAATGCGCCGGGCTGCCCGGGGCGGGTTTACCAATGCCACCGATGTAGCGGATTACCTGGTTAACAAGGGCCTGGGCTTTCGGGATGCCCACCGGGTGGTGGGTAAGCTGGTGCTTTATGCCATCGAGCAGGGTAAGAACTTGGAGGAACTTACCCTGGCAGAGTACAAGCAATTTTCCAATCTTTTTGATGAAGATATTTACCCGGCTATTGCCGTGGAAACCTGTGTCAACCGGCGCGTGGTTCCTGGCGGACCTGCCGCTGAAAGGGTTAAAGCAGCGGTGGAACGGGCAAAGACGGTTTTGCGGACAAATATGCAGGAATATAATGATAAAAACTGACAGGAGATTTAAGAGGATTTGTGGTCTTTTTGTTGAATGGTTAAAGTTAGCGAAAATTTGGGAGCATGAAGGATTGGTGACGGACGCATGATTTGGGATGAAACACATGAATGTATGTCCCGGGACCGGTTGGAAGAACTGCAGCTAAAAAGGCTGAAAGAAACCGTAAAGCGGGTTTACGAACGGGTGCCCTTTTACCGGAAAAGATTTGATGCTGTGGGTTTAAGACCGGGAGATGTCAACTTGCTGGAAGATATCCGGGCTTTGCCTTTTACCACCAAGGATGACCTGCGGGAAAATTACCCGTTTAACCTCTTTGCCGTACCCATGGACCAGGTGGTCAGGGTACATGCTTCTTCCGGTACCACCGGTAAGCCGGTGGTTGTGGGTTATACGGCCAGAGATATCGATACCTGGACGGACCTCACTGCCCGCATGGTTACCTTGGCCGGGGTTACCGCCAGGGACGTGGCCCAGGTAGCTTTTGGTTACGGGTTGTTTACCGGCGGTTTCGGGCTGCACTACGGGCTGGAACGAGCCGGGGCAACGGTGGTTCCGGCTTCCGGCGGCAATTCGGAAAAACAAATTATGTTGATGCGGGACTTCGGCACCACCGCTTTAATCAGCACACCCACCTATGCCCTTTATTTGGCGGAAGTGGCCCGGGGAATGGGCATTGACCCCAGGAACGATTTGCATGTGAGGATTGGCCTGTTTGGCGGCGAGCCCTGGACTGAGGAAATGCGCCGGGAAATAGAGGAACGGTGGGGAATGAAGGCCACCGACAACTACGGCCTCAGTGAGGTGCTCGGTCCCGGTGTGGCGGGTGAATGTGAATTTACCGCCGGTCACCATATAGCCGAGGACCACTTTTTGGTGGAAGTGATTGACCCTGATACCGGTGAAAACGTGAGCTTTGGACAGGAAGGGGAACTGGTGTTTACCAGCCTTACCAAGGAAGCGTTTCCGGTGCTTCGCTTTCGTACCAAGGATATATCCGTGGTTACCGCCGAACCCTGCCGGTGTGGTCGTACTACCGCCCGCATGCGCAAGGTCACCGGGCGCACCGACGATATGCTGATTATTCGCGGTGTAAATGTCTTTCCCTCCCAGATTGAAAGTGTGTTGATGGAAATTGAGGGGGTATCGCCCCATTACCGGATAAATGTTACCAGGCGCGGCTATCTGGATGAACTGGAAATCCTGGTGGAGGTAACCGAGGAAAAGTTCAGCGGTCGCTTTAGGGAACTGGAAATTTTGGAGAATAAAATCACGCAGAAGCTTTATTCAGTCTTATCAATCAACGCCAAAGTACGCCTGGTGGAACCGCGTACCTTGGAACGGACTTCCGGAAAGGCAAAGCGAGTCTATGACTACAGGAAATCAGAAAGGGGAGCGTAATGAAAGCATTACTTTCAGGAAACGAAGCGATTGCCCGGGCGGCATATGAAGCGGGAGTTACGGTAGCTACCGCTTATCCCGGCACACCAAGTACGGAAATTTTGGAAAATGTTGCGCAGTACAAGGAAATATATTGCGAATGGGCTCCCAACGAAAAAGTTGCTTTGGAAGTGGGTATCGGTGCTTCCATTGCCGGGGCGCGGGTACTGGTGGCCATGAAACACGTGGGTGTCAATGTGGCTGCGGACCCGCTGTTTACCTTTGCCTATACCGGTGTCACCGGCGGGCTTGTATTAATTTCCGCCGATGACCCGGGAATGCACAGCTCGCAAAATGAGCAGGATAACCGCTATTATGCAAAGTTTTCCAAGATTCCCATGTTGGAGCCCAGCGACAGCCGGGAGGCAAGGGACATGGTAAAAATGGCCTTTGCCCTCAGCGAGAGTTTTGATACTCTCGTGATGGTGCGCATTACTACCCGTATTGCCCATTCCCAGACACTGGTGGAACTGGCGCCGCGGGAAGAGGTGGCCCTGAAGGAATACGTCAAAAATCCCCAGAAGTACGTGATGATACCGGCGTACGGCCGGGTGCGCCACCGGGTGGTGGAAGAGAGACGTAAGCGATTGGCACAGGAAACGGAATCCACCGCATTAAACCGGATTGAATGGGGAGATAAGGATACCGGTATTATTACCAGTGGTATCAATTACCAGTATGTGAAAGAGGTGCTGCCCACGGCCTCGGTATTGAAATTGGGCATGACCAATCCCCTGCCCAAACAGTTGATTCATCAGTTCGTTTCCCGGGTGGACAAGGTTTATGTGGTGGAAGAGCTGGAACCCTTTATGGAAGAGCAGATAAAATCCTGGGGCCTGGAGGTAACCGGTAAGGAGATTTTCCCGCGCACCGGGGAATTGAGTCCCGAACTGGTCGCGGCAAAGGTTTCCGGGCAGGATGCCGCCGGTGAGGCTGCTGCCACTGCCGCCCAGGATATACCCAAGCGGCCGCCGGTACTTTGTCCCGGCTGCCCGCACCGTGGGGTATTTTATCTTATTGACAAATTGAAGCTGGTGGTCACCGGTGATATCGGCTGTTATACCTTGGGTGCGCTGCCGCCGCTGGCAGCCATGGACTCCTGTATTTGCATGGGTGCCAGTATCGGTACCGCTTTGGGCATGGAAAAAGCCCGGGGGGATGAATTCAGCCGCAAACTGGTGGCGGTGATTGGCGATTCCACATTTATGCATTCCGGAATTACCGGGCTGGTGGATGTGGTATACAATAAGGGTACCACCACCACCTTAATTCTGGACAACCGCACCACCGCCATGACCGGCCACCAGGACCACCCGGCTACCGGATACACTATTAAGAAGGAAGAAACCCACCGGGTTAACCTGCCGGAACTGGTGAAAGCGTTGGGCATCAAGCGGGTAACCGTAGTAGACCCGTTTGACCTTGAGAAAGTGGAAACAGTATTAAAAGAGGAAACTCGGGCAAAAGAACCCGCGGTTATCATTGCCCAAAGGCCCTGCGCGCTATTGGATAAATCAGCAAGCCCACCCATGGTCATTGACCGGGAGGCATGTACTGCCTGCAAGCGCTGCATGAAGTTGGGCTGTCCGGCAATTGCCTTAAAGGGAGAAGCGGTAGTAATAAACCACACCCAATGTAACGGGTGTGAACTATGTACCCAGGTTTGCCGTTTTGATGCCATCAAGAAGGCGGGTGAAAGCAATGACTAAGCCGGTAAACATCTTAATCGTTGGTGTAGGCGGCCAGGGAACCGTACTGGCCAGTAAGATATTGGCCCAAGTAGCCATGGAGATTGGTATAAACGTCAAGGTTTCGGAAATTCACGGCATGTCCCAGCGGGGCGGCTCGGTGGTAACCCAGGTGCGTTTCGGTGAGGAAGTTTACTCACCTATTATTAAAGAGGGCGACGCCGATGTCATTCTTGCCTTTGAGAAGTTGGAAGCTCTGAGGTGGCTGCCGTTTTTGGCCCCGGACGGCCACCTGATTGTTAATGACCAGGAAATTGACCCTATGCCGGTAATTACCGGTGCTGCCGAATACCCGCAGGGAATTATTGAACAGATTCGCCGGGCGGCAAATAAAGTTACGGTGGTAGATGCCTTGAGCATGGCAGAAACCGCCGGAAACATCAAGGTTACCAATGTGGTCTTGCTGGGAGTACTGGCAAAAAATTTGGACATTGACCGGGAAGTCTGGCTGAAAGCCCTGGAACAAATAGTACCTACCCGTTTCCTGGCTATGAATAAAAAAGCATTCCAAATAGGTTTGCAGGAAGCTGCTTAAGGTTAGAATATAACCCGGGAATGTTCTCCCGGGTTATTGTGTGGGGACTGACGTTATTGCTCAAAGGAGGAATATTCACATGTATGTTGTGGCCGTCAAGGGAACCAGCGAATGGTATTTATGCAAGACAGACATTGAAGCAGCAATAAAGGTAACGGCATTGTTGGCACGCTTCCCCCAGGAACAAATTATTCTGGCTGAGGAATTGGAACTGACCGTATTAAGCGCTGACGTGGCACTAGTAGACATGGATGAGGGCGACGACCACGACTGCGACTGTGAATACTAGGGACAGCAAGCGGTGGTTACTGTAGGGAGGACGACTTTATGTGGGACGGAGTTTACCTGCTGACACTGTTTATCATCTTTGGGGTGGTACCGGTAAACTTCCTGGTAAGATGGTTGAAAAGACTGGGCGTACCTTACTGGCCCAGAGTGATAATCGGTGTTATTTACCTGCTTGCCATAACCCGGTTGTTGGATATCTATCTGATTTAAAGTTTGGGGACGGCCCCGAACCGTCCCCTTTTAAGTGTTTGTGATTAGTTTCTTGGCATACAGATGATTTCCCTGATACGGTTATCGAAAAACTGGTTGGAGTGAGCAGGGGAGATAACCACTGCTGCGTCTGCACCTCTGCCCGTACCGCCAATGGCAATGACTTCTTCACCGTAAGGAATCAGGCCCGCGTCCAGGGCCATGCCGGAAATTTCCACGCACACCTTCACGCCCTGGCCGAAAATACGCAAAGTATTGGCGATTATTTCCGCAGGATACAGCCCACCGAATTTAAAGCGTACAGCCCGGTCCAGGCCTGCCATCAGGTGGGTGGTGGTAAGTACGCTTACCCCTTGATCCCGGAGTTTTCTCCGCGCTTCCGGGTCCATCTCATCTTTTCCAGGTTCTTTGAAACCCACATGATGGCTGACGCAAACAATATTCAGGCCGTGGCCCAGGAGTTGTTCTGCCGTCCGGCCCGTATTTGAAGCTACCACAATATGTTTGATACCCAGTTCTTTAGCTCTTTTTAAAGCCAGTTCGATTGTTTTTTCCGTGTTTTTCGGACCACGCTTTTCAAAAAGATGCAAAATAATCCCCCCAATATGTAATGTTTACCTATATTGTAATGAAAGCATAAATTTTAATCAAATCATATTTGTCTACTGAGATCCCATCACTTTTCACCGGGGTTGATGTCGTTACAGTGCCGTCAACTGGTCTGCTGCTGATTGGCGGTAAATACCTGGTTGCTTCAATTTTCCGCACGCCTGTATTAAAAGCAGCAGGGTGCAAATACTATAGCGGAGGTGATCTCATGGTTGTTAAAACAAACAAACTTTGGATACTGCTCGGCATATTACTACTGGTGATTGCCATGGTTTTGGCCCTGATAGTGGCCACACCACCCCAGCAAAAACCGCAACCGGATACCCCGCCTCATTGGAATGATACCCCAAACAGGGCTGGCGTTGAGAGGACAATAATCTTGAAGACAACAAAACCACGGGACTTGAAAATCCCGTGGTTTTTGGCTTTTCTGGTGGGCACGGCAGGTTTCGAACCTGCGACCTCTTGAATGTGAGTCAAGCGCTCTCCCGCTGAGCTACGCGCCCCTACTCGATATTCGACGTTCGATGTTCGATTTATTTGATGTTGCTTTTGGCCTGAAGCCAAAGCACTCTCTTTTCGAACTTCTAACCTCGAACTTCGAAAATGGTGGACGTGAGGGGACTCGAACCCCTGACCTCTAGAGTGCGATTCTAGCGCTCTCCCAACTGAGCTACACGCCCGGGAAGTACTGCATTACATATTATAAACAAATAACATTTGCCAGTCAAGCCCGGGTCAAATGCCTTAAAGTGCCATTTATCGTCCAATAACTTTTTCCGTGAGCCGCCCCTTTTATAAAGAAAGATTTTTCAAAAAACAACATACAGATAAGAGGGAAATTGTATTCTATATCGAAAAATAGAATAAATAGCATAACACATTTATAAATATATGCAATAAATATATAAGTGGAGGTGGGTACTCAAAACTGCTTTGATTACTGCAAATCAATTTCAATGCAGTAAGAATAATGTAACTTTCAAGGAGGTTCTTTTATGGGAAAAATTACGTTGACAGTGATTAAGGCTGACATCGGCGGTTTTGTCGGGCATTCCAGCGTACACCCGCAGCTTTTGGAAAAGGCGGGAGAGTGCTTATCCAAAACAGATTTATTGGAAGATTATCATATCACTCACGTTGGCGACGACATTAATTTAATTATGACTCACCGTCATGGTACCGATTACGAGCCGGTACATGAGTTGGCCTGGGAAACCTTTTTGGCCTGCACCGAGGTGGCCAAAGAATTAAAGCTTTACGGTGCCGGTCAGGACCTGCTAAGTGATGCCTTTTCCGGTAACGTCAAAGGCATGGGTCCCGGTGTGGCGGAAATGGAATTCGAAGAGAGAAAGAGCGAGCCGGTGATTGTCTTTATGGCCGACAAGACCGAACCCGGCGCCTGGAACTTCCCGCTTTACAAAATGTTTGCCGACCCGTTCAATACCATCGGTTTGGTCATTGACCCCAAGATGCATGCCGGGTTTCGTTTTGAAGTACATGATTTAATTAAGAGCAAAAAAGTTATCTTTGATGCCCCGGAAGAGCTGTATGACTTACTAATATTTATCGGCGCCCCCGGACGCTACTGTATTAAGTCCATTTATTCCAAAACCACCGGCGATATTGCCGCAACTTCCAGTACCCAGCGGTTAAATCTGATGGCAGGACGGTATGTGGGTAAGGATGACCCGGTATGTATTGTACGCTGCCAGAGCGGCCTGCCCGCAGTGGGTGAGGTGCTGGAACCCTTTGCCAACCCGCACCTGGTTTCCGGCTGGATGCGCGGTTCCCACAGCGGCCCCCTGATGCCGGTGAGCCAGAAACAAAGCAATCCCACCCGCTTTGACGGCCCGCCCCGGGTTGTGGGCTTGGGCTTCCAGATTGCCAACGGCAAGCTGGTTGGCCCCCAGGACTTCTTTGCTGATCCTTCATATGATAAGGCCAGGGAAATGGCCAATGAGTTGGCAAATTACCTGCGCCGCTTGGGACCCTTCGAGCCGCATAGACTGCACCTGGATGAAATGGAATACACCACCATGCCCCAGGTGAAAGAAAAGCTGAAAGACCGCTTTACCGACATATTTGAAGACGAAGCGGCAGCGGGTAAGGAAGAATAAAAGTCGTTTGGATGGCTGCCCGGCAACCCTTTTTTGGGAGGCCGGGCTTCATTTTTTAATATCCAGGAAATTATGCTTTGAAGTAAAATGTAAATAACCATTTATGCCATATGAAAAATAAAAAGTGAAATAGATTTTTTCAAGTTGAGAAATGTAAGTGGAGCATACGAAAATTTCGTCAAAAATTATGCTTGACACTAATATTTTTCTGTGTTTCAATGTATTTGCTGTGATTTGATACACTCTTGGATGAGAAGGAGGCGCCGATGATGGCTTTAAACCAGACCAGAGCACCTGTATTTGAGGCGCTGCAGCAGTATATCGGCCAGGGAACCATACCGTTCCATGTGCCCGGTCACAAGCAGGGAGAGGGCCTGCAGGAGTTTACCGGCTTTGTGGGCAAGGAAGTAATGACAATGGACCTCACCTGCATGCCCGACCTGGACAACATCTGCAACCCCAGGGGCGCCATCAAGGAAGCGGAAGCTTTGGCCGCGGAAGCCTACGGGGCGGACAGGGCCTTTTTTCTCACCAACGGTACCACTTCGGGTATCCAGGCCATGATTATGGCGGTCTGCCAGCCAGGTGAAAAGATAATTCTTCCCCGTAATGCCCACAAGTCTGCTGTTAACGGCTTGATTTTAAGCGGTGTCAGGCCCGTATATTTGGAACCGGAGCTGCAGCGGGATTTCGGTATTTCCATGGGTATTTCCCCGGAACAGGTGGACCGGGCCTTGAAGATAAATCCTGATGCTAAAGCGGTTTTTGTTATCAATCCCAACTACTACGGTACTGCTCCTGATTTGAAAGGAATTGTAAGGGTGGCTCATGCTGCCGGGGTACCGGTGATTGTGGATGAGGCCCATGGCGCGCACCTGTACTTCAGCGATGACTTGCCGTTAGCCGCCATGGAAGCGGGTGCCGATTTGGCTGCCGCGAGTACTCATAAGCTGGCCGGGTCACTGACCCAGAGTTCTATCTTGCTGGTAAAAGAAGGACTGGTTAACCCGCGGCGGGTCAAGGCGGTGCTCAACTTGAGCCAGACTACCAGCCCATCCTATATACTATTGGCATCTTTGGATGTTGCCCGCAAACAGATGGCACTTAACGGCAAAACAATGGTGGCGGCTATACTGGAAAGGACGCGCCGGCTGCGGGCGGAGCTGGAGAAAATTGCCGGTATCAGCCTGCTGGATGAGAAGTTGGTGGGTTCACCGGGCTGCTTTGATTTTGACCCCACCAAGGTGACCATTAACGTTCGGCGATTGGGCATGTCCGGGTATGAAATGGAAAAAATACTGCGCGGCAAATACCGGATACAGGTGGAATTATCGGACCTGTATAACGTCATTATCCTGATGTCCATTGGCGACACCTGGGATAATATCCGCTGGCTTATTGAGGCTGTACAGAAAATAGCCCGACAGCGGCCTCATAAAAATGTGATCAGATTTTTACCGCCGCTTCCCACTTTACCGGAAGTGAGTGTGCTGCCCCGGGAGGCATTTTACAGTCAAACCAAGGTAGTACCGCTGCAGGAAGCGGAAGGGGAAATCAGTGCGGAATCAATAATGGCATACCCACCTGGAATTCCCCTGGTATGTCCGGGGGAAATAATTACCCGGGAAGTTATCGATTATGTCTTGGTATTAAAACAGGAAAACGCTGATTTACAGGGGACGGAAGACCCCACTCTGGAAAACATCAAGGTGATCAAGGAAGTACTGCCCATCAGCCAGCCGGCTGATATGAAAGAGGTAGTAGGCTAGCGGACTAACAGCAACTGAATGGCGATCATCAAAGCCCGGACTGTTTTCGACAGAGGGCTTTTTTCTTTTTTGGGGCATAAATGTTCATCATCCAGAAAATACTAATTATGAGGTGAGGATGATGATTTGGGGTACCATTTTTGTTACAGGCGTTACTGTGGCAATTATTTATTATATTTACCGTCAGCGGACCGACCCGGGCAAAAAACTCTTCTTTGCCAACCGGCTGCGGGACGAAGGCAGGCGACCGAAAAGAAACAAAAAAGCCGAACCACCCGGGGAAGCGGAACCCAATCCCGCGCAGGGGCCCAAATGAGATGTGTGACGTGCGCGGTGGGAATTGTTAAACATTAGTGCAGGAAAATTGGATTTGATGTAGAATACTTATTTACTTTTCCAAGTAATAAACTGTAATAAAACCAAATCTCCGAGAGGATGGGGGTGAGGGACGTGATTTGGGGTGTGATATTTGCTGGCGGCGTGGTGTTATTATTAATCTATTATATTTATCGCCAAGCCAAGGACCCTGGGACAAAGTTATTTCCTAACAACTCCCATGAAGCTTAGCGGGCAGCAGCGCGGCTGCCTGTTTTTTTATGATAAATTATCTATTTTTTAAGGTAATTTTAAGGTTGCAGCCACATAATGAGAATAAGAATGAAAACGGAGGTGATCAAAAATGAGTATATTAAAAAATCGGACATTGGCTTTTGCTCTTGGTCTGATATTTTTAGGAGGTATGGTTTTGGGTGGGGTAATTGTGCTTGCCACGGGCCTCAACCCATTGACGGCATTGGCAACTACCAAAGAAGCAGTGTCACCACTGCCTGCAGCCAATGAAGACAGCCATATCGCCTCGCGTCTTGCCGTTACTCAAAATGACGTGGCGGGTATTGTGGAAACAGCAGGAAGGGCGGTTGTGAAAATTGAGACTGTTATTAAAGGAAACGGTGAGGATCGTAACCCCTTTTTTAATGACCCGTTTTTCCGGGAA
The DNA here is from genome assembly GCA_964529795.1 of uncultured Thermoanaerobacteraceae bacterium. Classification (GTDB taxonomy): domain Bacteria; phylum Bacillota; class JADQBR01; order JADQBR01; family JADQBR01; genus CAZGXM01. Next base: position 33,044 of record CAZGXM010000004.1, on the reverse strand, counting down.
TTTTTTGGTGAACAGTTCTTCTATCCCCAAAGGCAGAGAGTTAGGAAGGGAATGGGCTCCGGGTTTATCATTTCCAAGGACGGCTATATTCTCACCAATGACCATGTAGTGGCCGGTGCAGATGAGATTAAAGTAGAAGTCGCAGGTTTTGACAAACCCTTTCAGGCAGAACTGGTGGGTTCGGACTATAATTTGGACCTGGCAGTGCTAAAAATCGATGCCGGTAAAGAATTACCGGTGCTGGAACTTGGTGATTCTCAAAATACCCGGGTAGGCGACTGGGTAATTGCCATCGGCAACCCTTACGGTTTGGACCACACCGTTACCGTGGGGGTTATCAGCGCCAAAGGGCGTCCGGTAACCATAGAAGACCGGCACTATAAAAATTTGCTGCAGACTGACGCCTCCATTAACCCGGGCAACAGCGGCGGTCCGCTGTTGAACATGAAGGGTGAAGTGGTGGGAATAAACACTGCGATCAATGCCCGGGCCCAGGGAATTGGTTTTGCCATTCCCACCAGCACTGTCAAAGACGTACTGACGGACCTGAAAGAAAAAGGCCATGTAGTGAGGCCGTATCTGGGTGTGCTCTTACAACCGGTAACACCGGAGCTGGCCGAGTATTTTAACATGAACGGTACCAAGGGTGCGCTTATCGCCTATGTAGAACCTGGCAGTCCAGCAGATGACGCCGGACTGCGGCGGGGCGATGTGGTACTGGAGTTTGACAAGAAAAAGGTGGAAAACCCCGACCAGTTGGCGGAGATGGTGAAGGAAAGCGGGATAGGCAAGAGAGTAGTACTGCTTATTAATCGGGAAGGACGCACCATGTACAAAACTGTCACCATCGGTGAAAAAGGAAAAAGCAAATAGGAAAATTTAACCCGGGTACTTCCGGGCTTTCTTTTTTGGCAAAAGCGGGCGTATTTTATTGAAATCAAGCTTTAGGTTACTTCTCAAGCGACAAAATTTCATTATAATGGTAGTAAGGTGGATAACAGCGGGGAGCTGGAGCTGATGGTTTTTATAAAAGCGGCCGTTACCGGTTTTGTTGTTTCGTTGCCGGTTGGCCCTGTGCACATTCTTTGCATTAGACGGAGCCTGTCCCATGGCCGGCTAAGTGGCTTTGTATCCGGATTGGGAGCAGCTACCGTGGATAGCATCTATGCCGGGATTTCCGCTGCCGGGATGAGTGTTGTCGGGGAGTTGATTATACGGGAAGAAAAGCTTTTCTATCTAATTGGCGGCATTTTTCTCTGTTTTTTGGCCCTGAAAATATATTTATCGCAGCCCTGTGCAGGGGAACCACCGCGTAATGACCGGGGTTTGGTTACAAATTATATTTCCACACTGGTGTTGACTGCTGCCAACCCCATGCTGGTACTTGTCTATGCTGCAGTTTTTGCGGGCCTGGGGTTAACAATGGAGGCACCAAGCGTTCTTTCAATATTAAACCTGGTTTCAGGAGTTTTTGCCGGTGCCGCCATATGGTGGTATATTTCCAGCGGTATTTATAGTTTATTTCGGAATAAACTGGGTGACCGGCTGATTCGTTGGGTAAATAGAATATCTGCGATTGTAATTATGCTTTTTGGTCTTGCCATACTGGCAAGGCTGGTAATTTAAAAGTGTCATCACGGAATAGTGGTATATATATCCTTTTCCAGTCGGGAGTTTGTCTATAACCAGAACCGGGCTAAAAAAGAGCTGGAAATACCGGATAACCCGCTGGCACTGGTGGTATTTCCCGAAAGCAAGAAGTTGGATGAGCAAGTAACAGCAATTGTCCAGGGGTGCAACGGCGTCCTGCTTTCCGCGAATTGGCGCAAAAAGGATGGCGCAGGAACGCTTCTATCCCATGCGCCAAAAGGTGCTGGGTGACAGGAAGTACCAACAGGTGGTGGCTTTAAAAGAAAGTCAGGATCCCTACGACGTAATTTGCCTTAGCGTACCGAGACATCATCAGGTATTGACCGGTATGGCGGGGTTATTTCCGGATTTTTAAATGGAATGTGCGTGTCCAGGGCATTGATGAAGTTCTTGTAAACCTGTTGCATCTCCCAAATAATACCATTAGGAGTTAACCGCCACCACTCGGACGGGGTAAAATATGCCGATACCTCCGCTTCATTCCCTGCCCTTTCAAACCATTGCACCAGGTGAAGATTGTCCGACTGGGAAAGCCACAAGGCCAGTTCCATTAGTTTTGAGTTGCCGGTTAACAATGCTTTGTGGTACGCATGATGCATTAACTGGAATATGCTCTGCTGGACTGAATTGCCCAAAAAAAAGTCTGTACCACCTTCACCGGCCCAAGTCACGGAAAACTGGGGCAACGGTAGAAAATGCGCTCTATTGCCAAATTTGTTTACTGCTTCAGTGGGAGTTATAAATTTCCCATTCCTTTTTTGTATTTCTCCCACCAGCTGTCTCATAAAATCAAAAATTCCTATTTCCCGTCCATGGTGTTCACCGAAGGTTTCAAAATCCCATCCCAAAAACACCAGGTCTCCAGCTGCCCAACTCAACCAGTCCGCGTAAGTGTCAGCAAATAACGGGTATCCGGGCCAATTGCGGTTGGAAAAACGGTAGCCCACATCATCGCTTAGCTGGTAATGGCGGGTAAACAGAAAGGGGCCGCCGTCATACTTGTAAAGATATGTCGGGTCACGCCAACCCATTACCCAGGGCCGGCCATCCATAAAAGTTCCCTTAAACCCAGCTTTTGCCAGAGCATAGTATATTTCATTGGATAGAAACATTTCGGTAGTATCCGTAACTACGGGACGCTTACCAAAGGTATTTTCCAAAAATGTAGCCATTTGCCTCATGCCAGCGATAAACGCGTTGATATCCAAGTAAAAGACGAAACTGTGATAAGGGTCAACGCCGATAAGCTCCACGTTGGGATGGCGTACCAGCTGCCGGAACCTTTCCAACAATTCCGTGTCATAAAGCTGTGCCTGCCTGAGAAAAGAATAGGAGAAACCGATGGATAGCTTAAATCCCTTCTCCACCAGGTTTTGAAACATCTTGCTGGCCGGATAGTAACAGTTGTCAGCCACTTTATGAAAGTATCTCTCATTCATGTTATCATCAAACAGGCAGCGAGTAATGTCGCCAACACCAGCTCCCTTAGGAATAGGTTGTGCAGGCAATTTCAGCCGGCGGGGCTGGTGCACCACGGTATAAACCATGATATTTTTAGACATAGCTAAGACGAACCCCTTTACCGATATTTTCCATGACCCCGGGCCCGAGAGAAGTGTTTGCCACAAAGTTTATCCTGGCCAATAATATGTCAATTACTTTGTCCCAGGTAAAATTGGCTGCAGTCTGACGGGCATTTTTTCTGATTTGTTCAATCCGGTCAGTGGTCAAGCAGGTCAGGTATGTAGTAATTTCAGCAGGGTCATCTGTATCCAAGACCACCGCATTTTTAAATGGTCGGGCATAATCCTCTCCTGTGGAGCCGGTGAAGGTAACGGCCCCGGCAGCCATAGCCTCAAGCCCTACCAAGCCAAAAGGTTCCATGCCGCTGTTTGCCAGGACAGCATCGGCAGCCCGGTACAGTACAACCAACAGGTTATCTGGTATAAAAAACTTGAGGTTTAGCACTTCGGCATCACCTGCACGCCATATCTCCTCGAGCATATTTTCAAGCTTACTGTCACGGGGTTTAATTTCCGCCACATTTAGACCCAGTCTGATAGCATTGTGCATTACTTCTCCCTCATAGGGCTCCACCCCGCCCCGGACCAACAGTTTAGGTTTTAACCCCATGGACTTCAGTCGGGCCACGGCCTCTACTGCCATATTCCAACGTTTATCGGGATCCCATCTGCCAATTTTAAAAAGCAGATAATCCCCGCCTATTTTTTCCCGGAGAATTCTAGCATTATTTTCCGCTTGGTTATCCAGAATTCGCCGGGGTATCCCATTGGGAATAACGAGGGGATTGACACCCAGGCGCCACATATACTGCTTCATGAACCTGCTGACCGTGGTAATAGTGGTTACATATCCCAGCCGGCCCCAGTTAACTTTTTCAAAGCCCATAGGATTATTGGCATTCCAGAGCATCAGGGCCCTATCCCTGAGGCCTTGCCGGTGCAGCAAATCGCTGAGATTGGGCAAGGTATTGGCAGTATGCCATTCCTCACCCATAATTACGACCAGCTTGTTTTCAGTTAAAGCAGGCCGTACAATTTGCTCCGCCACATATCCGGGCACGCCCTCGTCAAAATCGTACAATTTCTCATTTTCGCCCTGGTAGACCCCTTGCGGGTAGTAACGACTGATCCACTGGCACCAGCGGTGTAGGGTCAGCTTGCCTCCTACTTTTCTTTCCCTGCCGGGCAGGGATGGGTCTCCCACAAAGAGCAAATGTGTCTCAAATCCTGCTTCAGCAAGGGCTCGAGACAACTCAGCCATACGCACACCCAATCCTCCTGCCAGAGAATAGCGATCTGGCCCTTCAAAGGAAATTAAAGCAAACACAGTATTCTCGGGTTGAATAAAACTTGACAGCAAAAACCTCGCTCCTTTCTGTATATTTATCAACACAATAAAATTGTTGCCAAATTAAAGCTTATTTATTACTGTTTTCCTGAAAAACTCCGGGGATATTAATGGACAAACGCAGGGTAAAAATAACCAAAAGCCGTTGATATTACAGGAAAATAGAGGGTTGCCACATCCTGGCGGAGAAGTTTTCAGACAGGAAAACACCACAAAGATCCACAGGAAACCTGATGACATTGTCGCTGTTAATTTTTTATGCTACTATTACTCTGAGGTGGGAGACATTTATGCAGTCCACGATACTGGTCATTGATGATGACAAAAAAATAACTTCTTTTTTGCGTCGCAGCCTTGCCTTTGAGGGCTATGAAGTATTTGTCGCCAATGATGGCCTTACCGGGCTCCAGTTGGCGGAGGAAAGACAGCCCGATTTGCTTATTCTCGATATTATGATGCCCGGTATGGACGGCATTGAAGTCTGCCGCCAGTTGAGAAAAACCAGTTTTGTGCCGGTCCTCATGCTGACTGCCAAGGATGAAGTCAGCGACCGGGTAAGGGGTTTGGATGCCGGGGCAGACGATTACCTGGTCAAGCCTTTTTCCCTGGAGGAACTGCTGGCCCGTGTGCGGGCCCAACTGCGCCGGGCAAAACCGGCACAGGAAAGTAAGCTTGCCTTTGCAGATTTGGTCATGGATGATAGTACCCGTGAAGTGATCCGCGGCGGGCGGGAAATCCGGCTCACAGCCAAGGAATATCAACTGTTGCAGCTGTTTTTAAGAAACCCGCGGCTGGTTTTAACCAAGGAACAGATCATGGAACGTATTTGGGGTTTTGACTACAGCGGCGAATCCAACGTTTTGGAAGTGTATGTAAACATGCTGCGGCAGAAACTGGAGAAGAACGGTGAAAAACGGTTGATACACACGATCCGCGGGATGGGGTATGTTTTAAAGGAGGATGGCTAGATGTCGCTGCGTGCTCGCCTGACCTTATGGTATACTGTGGTATTTGGTGGCACATTGATAATCCTTGGCCTGTTGCTGTACTATTTCCTGGCCGCGTATATGATTGGCGAGACGGACCGGGCATTGAACAATAAAGCTACACAGGTACTGGCATCTATTAAGATTGTGGATTACCCCTTTCTGTTAAAGGAAGTGGTACTGCCCGATGTGGATGTCTTTGCTTCGCCGGATACCTTTCTACAGGTTGTGGACAACCGCGGGCGTGTACAGGCTCGCTCCGGAAATTTGGGGAACAGGGTGCTCCCCTTGTCAAAAGAGACTTTGGCGCTTGCCCGCAGGCAGCAGGCCGGTTTTTTTGAAACTCTGGCCATTTCCGGCAGCAAGGTTCGCTTGTACAACCTGCCCCTGTATGTGGAGAACAATTTTATCGGCATTATGCAGGTGGGCCGTTCATTGGCCCAGGTGGAGGCAACTTTATCCAGCCTGCGGGTGCTGTTGATAATCAGTATCTTAATTGCGCTTGCGGCAGCTGCAACCGTGGGTTTGTTACTTGCCCGGGCTGCTTTGAGACCGATTGAAAAAATAAGCAAAACTGCAGCAGAAATAGATAGCGGCCGGCATTTAAGCCGGCGCATTGACTACCGGGGCCCCCGGGATGAAATCGGCCGGCTTGTTGCTACGCTCAATGCCATGTTTGCCAGGCTGGAGCAGGCTTACAGAAGGCTGGAAGATACCTACTCGGCACAGAAAAGATTTGTGGCAGATGCCTCCCACGAACTGCGAAGTCCCTTAACCACCATTGGTGGTAACGTGGAACTGCTGCAGAAAATGGCTGCTGCCGGTGAGAAACCGGATGTTGAAGTACTGGAGGACATGCGGGAGGAAACCCGGCGCATGACGCGCTTGGTGGAAGACATGCTGGCCTTGGCGCGTGCAGATGTGGGCCTGCAGTTGGAAAAGGAAAATTTACCTTTACAGCCGATTTTGGCTGAAGTGGCCAGGACAGCGCAGCGGCGAAGCGGTACGAAAGATTTTGCTGCCCGGGGCCTGGGCGAGGCAAAGGACATAAATGTTTTTGCCAACAAGGACTACCTGAAGCGGGCGGTATATATTTTGCTGGACAACGCCTTTAAGTATACTGCAGATGATGGGTGGGTCCGTCTTGGGGTCACAAAAAAGGATGAACGGGTTGGTATTTGGATAAAGGACAACGGGCAGGGCATAAAAGAAGAGGACTTGCCCCATATTTTTGAACGGTTTTATCGCGGTGATACGGCAAGGGGACCGGGTGGTAGCGGCCTGGGTTTGTCCATTGCCAAGTGGATTGTTGACGAGCATGCGGGAGAAATAACCGTGGAAAGCGCCTGGGGAGCAGGGAGCACGTTTACTATTTGGCTGCCGGTTCAGCACGACTTGGAGGCATAGAAAAGAGCAGCCTGCCGCTGCTCTTTTCTACAGAGTAAATACGTGGTTATGCATGACCTTGGCCACCGGCCGGGTACGGATCCAGTTGGACCGCGACGTCAGTTCCGGGTTATAGAAAAACAGGGCGCCGTTTGTGGGGTCTTTACCGGCCAGTGCGGCCCTGGCTGCTTCAACTGCTTCCGAGGTAGGTTCCCGGTAAATCGAGCCGTTTTGCACCGGGCTGAACTGGTGTACCCCGCCGGACTTTTGAAAAATAACTTTGTAAACCGTGTCCGGGAAATGCGGGTGTTTCACCCGGTTTAAAATCACCGCACCTACCGCCACCTGTCCTTCAAAGGGTTCACCCCGGGCCTCGGCGGCAATGGCCCTGGCCAGCCAATACAGGTCCATACTGGTGTAATTATCATTGCTTTGTTCCCGGAAAATACTGTTTTCCAGCTGGCGAAAGACCGGAGCCGGATGGTTACTGCCGTGATCCGGCAGCAATAAACGCTGGTTGGGATAAATGATATTCCCTGAAAGATTATTTAATTGTTTCAGCGTCATCAGGCTGACGTTGAATTTTTTGCCGATAATCCAGAGATTGTCACCGGGCTTGACGATATAGACGGTATTGCTGTTACCGGTGGGCAAGAGCTTCAGCCATTGCTGCGGGTAGATAATGTTGCTTTTCAGCCCGTTAATTTCTTTCAATTTGGTAACGGTCATGGAATGTTTTTGGGCGATGGACCAGAGGTTATCGCCTTTTTGTACGATGTAGTAGTTTTCAGCTGCCTTTGCCGGCAGTGACGCACCTGGCATCTGCATGACAAACATTACCAGCAGAAGACAGGCAATACGCATTTTATTTTTTGCAAGTTTCATGGTAATCGCTTCCATATTCACTCCTTTTTCAAAATCACCTCTCTAGTTTTGCCAATAAGTCAGACATTAATACTTTTTTTGTAGGAATTTTTTGTTACGATGCGGAAAATATTTAACAATATTGTATTTTGGGGAAAATAGGTAGCAGTTGAGGTGAGAAAAATGCCGCAAATTTACTTGGATAACAGTGCCACCACGGCGTGCCTGCCGGCGGTGGTTGAAGAAATGAAAAAAATAATGCTGGAGACTTACGGCAACCCGTCATCGCTGCACCACCTGGGTCTGGAAGGCGAAAAAGCGATGAAAAACGCCCGGCGGCAGGTGGCAGATGTACTGCAGGTTGACCCCGGGGAAATATTTTTTACTTCCGGCGGCACCGAGGCCAATAACTGGGCCTTGTGGGGAACGGCGCAGCAGCGAAAGGGCCGGGGCAGGCATATTATTACCACACCTATTGAGCATGCCTCGGTATTGCAGAGTACCAGGAGGCTCTCGGAAGAGGGTTTTCGGGTTTCATACCTGGATGTGGACAGGGCGGGTTTTGTAAACCCGGAGCGGTTAAAAGAAATGCTGACGCGGCAGACAATCCTGGTGAGCATCATGTCTGTGAACAACGAAGTGGGTACCATTCAGCCCGTCGGGGAATTGTCCCGGGTGATACGTTCCCATGCCCCTCACGCAGTCTTTCATGTAGACGGGGTGCAGAGTTTTGGGAAATTACCCCTTCATCCGAAAGAGGCGGGTATAGACCTTTTGTCTGTCAGCGCCCATAAAATTCACGGGCCGAAAGGGGTGGGTGCGCTTTTTATTCGCCAAGGCGTACAGGTCAAACCCCTGCTGGTTGGCGGCGAGCAGGAAATGTGCCTGAGAGCGGGAACGGAAAATGTGCCCGGTATCGTAGGGCTGGGTAAGGCTGCAGCAATAGCCGGCAGGAAACTGATGGCGGGGGACCGCACTTTATTCAAACTGAAACAAAAGTTGCTTGCAGGGCTGAATGCAATGGGAGATGTGCACATTAACGGGCCGGCGGACATGGAAACTGCCGCCCCGCATATTGTGAACATCTGGTGCGAGGGCATTGACCGGGGCGAGGTACTGCTGCATTCGTTGGAAGCGGAAGGGATATATGTCTCCACTGGGTCTGCCTGTCATTCCCGGCGGGATGAAGCAAGCCATGTTTTGAAAAGCATGGGCCTTAAAGGCGAGGCATTGACCGGGGCTATCAGGATAAGTATGTCCTATTTAAATACCGACCAGGAAATAGAACAATTTTTGGTAAAGTTACGGGAAATCGCGGCAGATTTAAGGGAGTTGAGGGGCTTAAGATGAAACAGACGCTGTTGATACGCTACGGGGAAATAAGTTTGAAGGGAAAAAACAGGAAAAAGTTTGAAAGACGACTGCTGAAAAATATCAAGAACGCTTTAAGCGCCCTTGCATCAAACCGGATTGAAACTGCCTACGGCCGGATGTATATACCCGTTGAAGATGATGTACAGAAGGTTATTGAGCGGGTACGGAAAGTTTTTGGGATAGTGTCTGTCAGTGTGGCCGCGGTAACAGCACTGGATTTGGCGGCAATGAAAGCTGCCGCCCTGGAACAGTTGCATGAAGCCGGTGCCGGAGGCACCTTTAAAGTGGAGACAAAGCGGTCAAACAAAAAGTTTCCCATGCAGTCACCGGAGATCAGCAGGGAAGTGGGCGCGTACCTGTTGAAAAATACCACCGGTTGGTCGGTGGACGTGCACCAACCGGATGTGACAGTTACCTTGGAAGTGCGCCAGGAAGGGGCTTACGTCTATACCGGCAAGATTCCCTGTCACGGCGGCCTACCGGTGGGTTCCACCGGTAAGGCGGTACTGCTCCTGTCCGGCGGCATAGACAGTCCCGTTGCCGGCTGGCTGGGTATGAAGCGAGGCTTGGAAATAACGGGCCTGCATTTTCACAGTTTTCCCTTTACCAGCGAGCGTTCCAAGGTAAAAGTAATTGAATTGACCCGTAAAATCAGCGCCTATGGCGGCTGGATCAAGTTGTATATCAATCATTTTACCGAAATACAAAAAGCGATTCGCAAGCACTGTCCGGAAGAATTTTACGTTACCATTATGCGCCGGATGATGTTCCGCATTGCCGAGCGCATTGCCGAACAGGAAGAGGCGTTGGCGCTGGTAACAGGGGAGAATCTCGGCCAGGTCGCCAGCCAGACATTGGAAAGCATGGGTGTGATCAGTGAGGTGACAAAAATTCCCGTGTTGAGGCCGCTGATTACCTTTGACAAATTGGAAATCATGGACTATGCCAAAAAAATTGACACCTATGGAATTTCTATCCAGCCATACGAAGATTGCTGTACGCTCTTTGTGCCGAAACACCCGGCAATCCGCCCGAAACTGGGACCGGTGGAAAAGGCGGAAACGGTCCTTGATATCGAGGGATTGATACAAGAATCCCTGGACAAAACCGAAGTTTTGACGGTTACGCCGGGTTGAGCATACGAAAGATGTGCAACACAGGAATTCGCAGCTTATTGTTGAGGGACTTTTCGAACAGCCGCTTTAAATCTTTTTCAAAGATTTTGTTATAATCCGTGCCAGCATGGCACTGAACTCCGCCCGGGTCACCGGCGCCTCCGGCCTGAAGGAACCGTCATCGTAGCCGTTTATCAAACCTTGGCCCTGCATGGAAATGATTGCGTCATAGGCCCAATGGCCGGGTTTCACATCGGTAAAACCGCTGCCGGGTTTGCCGGGCCTTGAAAATACCCGGCTGAGCAGTGCGGTCAGTTCCGCCCTGGTAATGGACTTCTCCGGGCGAAAGGTATTGTCCTTGTAGCCACCCACCAGCCCGTTGGCGGATGCGGTCATAATCGCATCATAAGCCCAGTATTTTCTACTTACATCGTGGTAACTGCGTGCTTCACCTGGCGGCAGCTTTAACCAGCGGGTCAGTACTGCCGTGACTTCTGCCCTGGTAATACTTGCTTCCGGTCTGAAGGTATTATCTTCATAGCCGTTAATTAAACCTTTCTGATGGAGATAGTTGATGCTAACCGCTGCCCAGTGACCGGCGGTGTCTGCAAAGGCATCCACACCTGTCCTGTTGTCACCCCGGTTAGCGGGCTCGCCTCTTTTTTCGTTGTCCATTGATAGCAGGAAACGCTGGTAAGTTCCCCAGAAATCCGGGTCTTCCAGGCCCAGGCGCCAGCTTGCCGCACCGGCCAGTTGGTATTTTTTAATCAATCCCAATTTGGCTCCCAGGCTGAAGGCATTTTCATACCATAACTGGTGGTAGTTCCCCGCAGCATCGGCAAATTCCAGGTATGGTGCCTGTGCCTTATTATCCCATTTGGGCTGCTCCATATAGTTGCTGGCAACGGTCAGCGCACCTTCATGGTTTACTTCTTTGTAGCGCCGGCCGTTAATCCACCACCGCCCGTAAAAAGGCAGGCCCAAGACCAGTTTTTCGCTTGGCACTATCTGTAAAACCGTTTTCAGCACATTTTCCACCCAGGGCAGGCCGGCCACCGGACCGGGGTTTTCCCAGTGTTGGTCGTAGGTCATGACAATGATGAAGTCTGCTGTATTCGCCAGGGTTTGGTAATCATAAGCGCTGACCCAGCCTACACCGGGAAATGTTTCCGTCGCCGGCAGGGCAATGGACAGTGTTTTGCCCAATTCGTGTAAATTGGCAGCCAGCTTATTTACAAACTGGTTAAATAACTGCTTGTCTTCCACGGGAATGTTTTCCACATCCAGGTTGATGCCGTCCAGTCGATATTTTTTCACTGCCTGAAGAATGGTATTGACCAACTTGTCCTGCTGCAGTAATGCAAGATGCCCCGCAGTTTTGTTAAAATGATTGCTGACAAACGGTACAACCATAAAGCCCATCTGCTGGGCCTGTTTGACAAAATCCCCGGAAACGTTTACTGCCAAATTGCCGCTGCCGTCGATATTGAAGTAGTCCGGCAGTACTGTGTCCAGTTCGGTTTGCAGAGGTTTTAATTGTGTTAAGTAACTTTCATTTGAGCCGCCGTAAAGATATGTAATACTGAACGGGTCCTGTCCGAAAACGGGAAACGCAAAGGATAAAGTCAGCACCAACATTAAAACAAGAGATATAATTTTTTTCAACAGAAATCCCCTCTCCGCATAACATTACGCCTAATTGGATTCACTGCGGGAAAAGGATTTCCTCCAGGTAATAAAAGGCAAAACAGATGGCGCGGGTTACCCGCGCCTCACCTGTATTTCTTTAATTGCCGATAATTGTTCGGGTAAAAGCAGGTAACTGTATGAAAAGCTTAGAATAAGTCAGTAAAACAAAGTACAAGGAAAATGGATGAAAATGGAACAAAAATGTTTGCGTTCAATTGAAAATTGTCTCACCTGTACAAATATTCAAGAATGCAAATTGGTGGAAAAACTGGTAAAACATTACTTTGAGAACAATGATACGAATGTGGAAAAATCAGTGCACCCCAAGAACGTACTAAATCATTTGGACGGTGGGGAATGGCTATATTTCACCAAGACTCTTTGGACGACTGCCTATCCCCGGGAATTTTCCCACGATTTACGTAAAAAGCACGGGGCCAACAAACCGCCGCGGCTGATGCAGCGGCTGGTCGAGTTTTTCACCCGAGAAGACGAGCATATTTTGGACCCGTTTGCCGGTGTGGGCGGCACCCTGATCGGCGCCGCATTGTGTGCAAGACCGCGCCGGTGCACCGGCATAGAAATCAATCCCCGCTGGATTGAGATTTACAAGCAAGTCATTGCAGAAAACCCCGGTCTGAGAGCTTATCCCATACTGCAGGGTGATTGCGTTCAAACAATGAAAAAATTTCCCCGGGACAAATTTCATTTTATCGCCACGGACCCGCCCTACAATACCCACTTCAAGCAGACCATGTGCACCGGCCGCTATGCAGAGCAGTATGCCAACCGGCGTACCGACTACTGCATGCGCTCCGGTGATGAGCGGGATTTGGCCAATGCTGCCGGTTATCAAGCTTATTTGCAAGCCATGGAAGCGGTTTTCAAGGAATGTTTTCGCGTTTTGGCCGCAGGACGTTATATGGCTGTGGTTCTACGTAACGCCTACCAGGATGGGCGGTACATCTTTACTCACGTGGATTTGGCGAAAAAAGCAGCCAGTGCCGGCTTCATTCCCAAAGGAGAAATAGTCTGGTACCAGGCCGGGACACGCCTGCGTCCCTACGGCTATCCCTTTGCCTATGTGCCCAATATTGCCCACCAGTTTATTTTGATTTTACGCAAGCCTAAATAATTTGGAAATGAAAAAGCCCGGTACTCAGGGACCGGGGAGGTTATTGAAAATGGCAGGCCGGCTGTTACTCAGAGGAACTATTTGTACCACCGACCTTTGACTGTTTATTCATATGAGCTTACTCATAAAAAACGTGGCGGTGGAAAAATAAATGGTCAGCCCCAGGATGTCGTTGACTGTGGTAATAAACGGGCCGGAGGCCACTGCCGGGTCGAGTTTTAAGAAGTTAATAATAAGCGGGATTATCGCTCCTGCCAGGGTAGAGGCGATTAAAGTGGCACAAAGAGAAAAGCCGACTACCAGGCCCAGGTAAGGATTTCCCCGCCACAAGAATGCCACAGCGGCGACAAGCACCCCACAGATGGTACCGATAAGCATTCCCGTTCCCGCTTCCCGTTTGATAATGCCAAACACATCCTTCCTGGTGAACTCACCCAGGGCAAGTCCCCGCACTACCACTGCCAGGGACTGGGTACCGGTATTTCCCGCCATGTCCGCTATCATGGGGATAAAGGCGGACAAGATAATTACTTTTTCCAGAGTGCCTTCAAAATAGGAGATGATGTTTCCCGACAACATATCCACAAATAGCAGCAGTATCAACCAGGGCAGGCGCCGTTTCGCTGATTGAAATGCAGATACTTCCAGCTCATCAATTTTGCGGATAGCGGACAGCTGGCCGATGTCTTCGGTTGCTTCCTCTTTTAATACGTCCAGGACGTCGTCGACGGTGACAATACCCAGCAGGACGTTATTGTCGTCGACTACCGGCACCGCCAGAAAATCATATTTGTCAATTACTGCCGCCACTTCTTCCTGGTCCATGGTTACCGGGACAGAGACTACTTTTTCCGACATTATTGCTGCAATTTTTTCTTCCGGCGCAACCACAATCAAATCCCGGAGCGAAAGCACACCCACCAACTGGTCTTTTTCGTTGGTAACGTAGATATAGTAGATGGTTTCCGCGTCCGGCGCAATCATTCTCAGCTTTTCGATGGTTTCTTTGACAGTAAGAAATTTTTTCACGGCCACGAATTCCGTGGTCATCAGGCCGCCGGCGGTTTCTTCTGGGTAGGCCAGCAATTCCCTGACATCTGCCGCATCTTCATGACGCATTAAACCCAGGTATTTTTCTGCCAGCCCTTCTTCCTTGAAGCTTCCCAGCAGGTCCGCTGCATCGTCGGAGGACATTTCGTTTAAAACCTGCGCAAAACGACTGATACCCATTTCTTCAATTAACGGCAGCTGTTCATCATAGTCCAGTTCCTGGAGGATAACTGCCAGCACGTCCGGGGAAAGAAAGCTGTAAAGAATCTCTCTTTCTTCCGGGGTTAGTTCCAGCAGCAGGCGGGCCTGGTCAAAGGCCTGTATTTCTTCTAACAGTGCGGTCAGTTTATCCTTATCATTGGCTTTAATCGTCTCCCGAATGAGATTTAGCATTTCCAAGGTCAATTTTATTCCCTCCCTTTAACTGATGATAAAAACGGAAAACCCTGTTTTTTTGCCTGTAAAAAATAACGTTATACAAGTTACTGTCACCATCGCTTTCCATTTTTATCACCTCCGTCAAGGGGAATCAAAAAACCTTTCACAACAACAAGTGAAAGGCAAAAATAAATAAACCTACTTCACTTGTTGAGCTTCGACACTGCATGGCGTAGGGCTTTCCCAGCCGCGTTAGGTAAAACCTTAATCCGGTAATACCTGTTGTACCCATTGGCGTCTCTCGACGTTTCCGGGCAGCGGCCTGTTTCCATACAGGAGCCTCACCTAACAAAGTACCAGTTTAGTTTATATTTATTCCTCTTTCACTATACCACTTATGAATCTTGTTGGCAATAGTACGATAAACAGACACGGAGTAGGGCCAAGGTTACACTTGCGTCAACATCAAATTGTCGGTTTCAGCAAGGATGAGCCTGAAAATTGCGTGCTGGGTTAACGACAGGAAAAGCAAACCTCATAATACTTTGCCATCGGGCATAGAATGTATTGGATAATTGCTGCCGCCGGCAGGAATAGCAGCGGCGGTTGTCGAAATATTTTCAAAAAAGAATGTGGAAGGGGAGTTTTCTTTGGCTAAAAAATTTAAATTTGATTTTGTTATTCGTGCCGACGACTGCTGGGATTGTGCCACTTGCGTAACCGAATGCCGGGATGACGCAATCTTTGTTAATGGCGACTTCAAGTATGAGATTGACGGGGAAAAGTGCATTCGCTGTGCCCGTTGTTTCAAGGCCTGTCCGGTAGGCGCCATTGACAGAATTTCAAACCAGGCTTCAGCATGACAAACAATTGTAATTTTGGGTAAAACATTCTCTTTAGCTCTTAAGTGTTACCTTTATATCGTATATAATAAAGGTAACGCTTTTTTATCGGCTATTTGCCGTACATTTACCATGATACTTCAAAGGGAGTGACGGTTATGCCCAATTATGATTTTCGCTGTAAAGAATGCAGCCTTAAATTTAGCCGCAGGGTAGGTTTTTCGGAAAAAGATAAGGTTAACTGCCCGGACTGCGGGGGAAAAGTGGAGCAGATTTTTACCGGTTTTCTTTATACTAAACGGGGGAAAAACCCTGAAAGCAGCAGCGGTGGCTGTTCCAAATCCAGCTGTAGCGGCTGTTCCGGCTGTTAGCATCTGGCCTGAAAAAGCAATTGTCGGAAATACGGGAGGTTTTCAAGCGAGGTATTAAGATGACTGAAGAAGTATACGGTAATTATGAAGACGGCTACCGGCGGGCGGTTGAACTTCTGGCCGCCGGCGATCCCCGGTTAATGGCGGACTGCGGTGGTGCCGAATTTGATGAAGAAAAGTCGGTTTTTATTTTAAAATATTGCAGCCGCATCTACCGGGTCTCCTATCCCGACGGGGTGGTGACTTCACCCACCGAGAAAGTAAATAAAGCGGACAAGCAGATTATTTCCTATTATTTGGCCCGGGCCAGCGGCTTACCCTTAAGGGGAAAGTGGCTGTCTTTCATGCAGCTTCCCGGTGGGCCGCATCACTATGCCCCTTTCAAGCGGGAGGCCATCGACCCTTTAGCCGGAAAGTTTGGCCTGGATGTTGGGGGGTTTAGGCGGGTGGCTGAAGAAATGGGCGGTAGCCCGCTTCAGAGTGGCGATGCCGCTTTCAGCATACCGGCCCTGCCGAAAATTCCCCTGGGAGTGATTGTCTGGTCCGGTGATAAGGAATTCCCTGCCTCAGCCAATATAGTTTTTGACGCGTCTGCACCAACCTATCTTACCACCGATACACTTTATCTTTTGGGTGTCCAGCTTTCCTTAAAAATGCGCCAACGCGCATAAAATCGGGTCAGGGCCGGTTGGCGCCTGACCCGAATACCTAATCGTTGTTTGCCGGTTTACCACGGTCCATTTTCATACCGCCGCGTCCCACGTACATGGATGGCTTTACCGAGACTTTGATGTTTGGCTTCCGTCCGTCTGCAATTTCAGTGGCAAATTCGGCGTTGGTACCCATGGGGTCAAAGGGCGGTTTGGTTTCTGCAGTATCACCGGCGCTGTGTTGTTGCAGATTTTCTTGCTGCCCTTTTTGTTTTAGATGATTTTGCTTTCTTTTCACAAGTATTTCCCCCTAGTGCTCACTGTGTGGTGGAAAGTGATTTGGAAAGTCCCCGTCCTCACCGCGAAGCTGGGCCTGCACGTGATTGTTTTGCTGTTTGTGGGCAGGGCCGGTTTGTTTCTCGGGTCCCAGCAGGTTTAGTATCACCTCAAAGGGCATGCCGGTCAACTGCTCCATGATGCTCAGGGAACGGTTAATGGTACGCCCGGTGGTGGACGAGCTTTGGTCCTTGTTCCCATCCCAAAGTTCTTGTGCTACCCTGAAGGGCATTGTGGTCAATTCTTCCATCAACCGGACACTTCTGCGTGCAATATTGTTTAGAGCCATTTGTTGTCACCACCTACTTGTTTCTTTTAAATGCAATCACAACAACTTCCTCTCCGGGGTCAGTTTCGTTTTGAAGGGTATTCAAGGTATTTTCCAGCGCTTTTAATTTATCCACGGCATTGTGTGACAGGGATGCATATTCCCAACCTTCAACGCTCACCGGTAATTCCTCCTTCCGGGAAAAATATCTTTACAGTTAGTATTCCAGCGTGGGCTTTGAATATGTATAAACCAATTCAACAAAAAAATATAAGTGTTTTTGAAAAATTTATTGCAGCGTAAATCTTGACACTCAATCCTGCTTTGGATATACTAATGGTTAAAATACACAGTCCCAAAAGCAATGCGGAAGACACGTTGCGGGTAAGTCACTGTTTTTAGAGAGCCGGGGGCAGGTGAAAGCCCGGCAGCATACTTGCCGGTTGATATCCCTTCTAAGCTGCACCACCGAAATCGATGCAGTTTTGACCCCGGAGGAATACCGGGGTTCAAACTTCGAACATCGAGTTTAGGTGGTCGCCGGGCAAGCGCACGCCCGTTACAGCGTCCTGTGTCAGCTGGCACATAATTAAGAGGTTGCATAAAAGCTTGCAGCAATCAGGGTGGTACCGCGGGTCCTCTCGTCCCTATTTTTAGGGATTAGAGGCTTTTTTGTATCTTGAAGCATTTTTGCAAACTACAGTTCACCCTTGTGCAGCTTCTGTTTTCACATGACTGTAAAGAGGGAAGTGTACCTAGGGTTCCGCGGCTCAAATAGCCGGACTGGACCGAGCGGTACAGGCATCCGGACCGGATGTTACACCGTGGGGATAAAAGACTCAGCGGATAGGTTCCACTCTTGGGAATTTATCTTTGAGTCTTTTTTTATAACCAATTTATGTATAGATAACCCTGAATGTAAAGCCGGTCCCGGCTAAAGCATTGGGGAAACCAGAAAAGGGGGAACGAGATTCATGGGGCTAATTATTTATTTTGACGGTGAGTATGTTCAGGAGGAAGAAGCCAGGGTTTCGGTATTTGACCACGGCCTGCTTTACGGAGACGGTGTTTTTGAAGGTATCAGGGCCTATCACGGACGAGTGTTCAAACTGCAGGAGCACATTGACAGACTGTATGAATCGGCGCGTACCATTCAGCTGAAGATTGACCTGACTCCCGAGGAAATGACAGGTGTGGTTTTGGAAACCCTGCGCAGGAACGATTTGCGGGACGGGTATATCCGCCTGGTGGTTACCCGGGGCAAGGGAGACCTGGGACTGGATCCCAGAAAATGCCCGCGCGCACTGGTATTTTGCATTGCTGCCGGCATCCGTCTCTACCCCGAGGAACTTTATGAAAAAGGTCTCGAGGTGGTAACAGTGTCTACCCGCCGTAATATTCCTGAGGCAATGAACCCCCGGGTAAAATCCTTGAATTACCTTAATAATATTATGGCTAAAATTGAAGCAAATCTCACCAATTCGCCTGAGGCTATCATGTTAAACAATGATGGTTATGTGGCGGAAGCAACGGGGGATAATATTTTTATCGTCAAACACGGAGAGTTGATTACCCCACCGCCTTTCGTCGGCATTTTAGAAGGTATTACCCGCAATGCCGTCATGAAGCTGGCGGAAAAGAGAGGAATAGAGGTATTGGAAAAACTCTTTACCCGGCATGACGTGTTTACTGCCGATGAATGTTTCCTCACCGGTACTGCGGCAGAGGTTATCCCCGTGGTAAAAGTAGACGGCAGAGTTGTGGGTGAAGGGCAACCGGGAGAGATTACGAAAAGTTTAATTGCTGATTTCCGGGAGTTGACAAAAGTAGACGGGCCACCTATATATTAATACCAAATTTTCAGTGGAATTTAGGGAGTGATTTTCATGGAAAGCAAGCTTGTGAAAGAAGGTATAAATCGTGCACCGCACCGGTCACTGCTGAAAGCTACCGGCTTAACTGATGAGGAAATAAACCGCCCACTGGTTGGTGTGGTCAATTCATTTAACGAAGTTGTACCCGGCCACGTTCATCTCAGGGAGATTGCCGAGGCTGTTAAGGCGGGGGTGCGGATGGTCGGGGGGACACCGCTGGAGTTTCCTGCCATTGCCGTGTGTGACGGGGTGGCCATGGGTCATGACGGAATGAAGTACTCCCTGAGCAGCCGGGAACTGATAGCCGATTCTGTGGAAATTATGGCCCGGGCCCATGCCTTTGATTCACTGGTATTTATCCCCAATTGCGACAAAGTAGTACCGGGGATGCTGATGGCAGCAGCAAGGTTAAACCTTCCCTCTATTTTTGTCAGCGGTGGGCCCATGCTGGCAGGTCGGTTAAACAACCGGGATCTGGATTTAAACCAGGTATTTGAGGCGGTAGGCGCCTATGAAGCGGGGAAAATTACCCTGGAACAGCTGGCGGAAGTGGAAAATGGCTCCTGTCCCGGCTGTGGTTCCTGCTCCGGTATGTTTACCGCCAATTCCATGAACTGTCTCACGGAGGTACTGGGACTGGGACTGCCTGGCAACGGCACTATTCCGGCGGTGCACGCCGCCAGGAAGCGGCTGGCCAAGCAGGCGGGAATGCAGGTGATGGCGCTGCTGGAACGGAACATCAAACCGTTGGCTATTTTAACCGAGCAGGCTTTTGAGAATGCCCTTACCGTGGACATGGCGATGGGCTGTTCCACCAATACCATTTTGCACTTGCTTGCCATAGCTCATGAGGCGGGAATAGAACTTAATTTGAGAAAAGTTAATGACATCAGCAACAAGACGCCTCATTTATGCAAATTAAGTCCTGCAGGGGAGCACCACCTGGAGGATTTGGACCAAGCCGGCGGTATTCCGGCGGTAATGAAGCAACTGGATGATTTGGGACTTATTCATAATCAATTAATCACTGCAACGGGGCGTACCGTTGCCGAAAATATCAGTGCCGCCCGGGTGAAAGACAGCAGCGTGATTCGCTCTCTGGATACTGCATACAGTAAAAGCGGCGGCCTGGCCGTTCTCTGGGGTAATCTTGCCCCCGATGGGGCGGTGGTGAAAAAAGCGGCAGTGGCGGAAAAGATGCTCACTCACCAAGGGCCGGCCCGCGTTTTTGACTCCGAGGAAGAGGCTGTCAAGGCTATTTGGGCCAAGGAGATTAAACCCGGTGACGTGATTGTCATTCGTTACGAAGGGCCCAAGGGCGGTCCCGGAATGCGGGAGATGCTCACGCCCACCTCGGCAGTAGCGGGAATGGGATTGGACGAATCCGTGGCACTGATCACCGACGGCCGATTTTCCGGCGCTACCCGGGGAGCATCTATCGGTCATATTTCCCCGGAAGCTGCGGAAGGCGGTCCCATTGCCCTGGTTGAGGAAGGAGATACCATTGCTATCGATATACTCAACCACAGCCTGCGGCTGCTGGTGGATGATGCCGAACTGGAAAGAAGGCGCCGTAACTGGCAAAAACCTGAACCGAAAATCAAATCCGGGTATATGGCCCGTTACGCAGGGATGGTAACGTCCGCCAGTACCGGTGCAGTGTTTAAGAAATAGCGGAGGTGACGGAAATTGGGGATTCAGTAGCTAAAAAGCTGACCGGAGCGCAGATTATGATGGAGGCGCTCAAAGCCGAAGGGGTGGAGGTAGTGTTTGGCTATCCCGGCGGCGCGGTATTATTTCTCTATGATGCTTTATATGACGAAACGGAAATAAAACATGTTTTAACCAGGCACGAGCAGGGAGCGGTGCATGCTGCCGACGGCTATGCCCGGGCCACGGGAAAACCCGGTGTGGTCATTGCTACGTCCGGACCCGGTGCCACAAACCTGGTCACCGGCATAGCCAATGCCTATATGGACTCCATACCCCTGAT
The DNA here is from genome assembly GCA_964529795.1 of uncultured Thermoanaerobacteraceae bacterium. Classification (GTDB taxonomy): domain Bacteria; phylum Bacillota; class JADQBR01; order JADQBR01; family JADQBR01; genus CAZGXM01. The sequence goes on along the minus strand of CAZGXM010000004.1, from coordinate 12,212 downwards.
TGCCATTACCGGGCAGGTAGCATGCAACATGATCGGCCGGGACTCCTTTCAGGAGGCCGACATTACCGGCATTACCCAACCGATTACAAAATACAGCTACCTGGTCAAAGATGTAAGAGATTTGGCGCGGATCATGCGGGAGGCTTTCCATATTGCCACTACCGGTCGTCCCGGGCCGGTGGTGATAGACCTGCCCAAGGATGTTGCCGCGGCGGAGACGGAGTTTGTCTATCCCCCGGAAATAAATTTACCCGGATATAAATACGTCTATAATGGTATTACCGCCAAACTTAACCAGGCGGTTAAGGCCATTAATGAAGCTGAGAAACCGGTGATTTATGCCGGAGGCGGTATTATTGCCGCGGGCGCCCATGAAGAACTGCTTACCTTTGCTGAGAGAATAAATGCGCCGGTTACCACTACTCTCATGGCCAAGGGAGCTTTTCCGGGCACCCATTTCCTCTCTCTGGGTATGCTGGGGATGCATGGTACTTGCTATGCCAATTATGCCATCACTGAAAGCGACGTGGTGATTGGTCTGGGAGTGCGTTTTGACGACCGGGTAACCGGGCGTGTGGATACCTTTGCACCGAACGCTACCATTATCCACGTGGATATTGACCCGGCGGAAATCGGCAAAAACGTCCGGGCGGATATCCCCTTGGTGGGCAATGTGCGGGAAGTGCTGGCGGACCTGCTGAAAGAAGTAAAGCCTCAGCGGCATCAGGCATGGCTGGATAAAATAGAACGCTGGCGGCGGCAATACCCGCTCAGTTACTGCAAGACCGGAAAGGTTATTAAACCCCAATATGTGATCGAACAAATCTGTGAAGTTACCAGAGGTGAGGCATTTATTGCCACGGATGTGGGCCAAAACCAGATGTGGGCGGCTCAGTATTATCAATGCCGGTACTCGCGGCGCTTTGTATCCTCCGGGGGCCTGGGAACCATGGGTTTTGGTTTTCCTGCAGCTATCGGTGTCCAGATGGCTTTTCCCGATGCCGTGGTATTTGACATTGCCGGGGACGGCAGCTTTCAGATGAATTCCCAGGAACTGGCCACGGCGGTACAATACGGCCTGCCCATCAATGTCGCTATTCTGAATAACCGCTACCTGGGCATGGTGCGCCAGTGGCAGGAACTGTTCTTTGACCGGCGCTATTCCCACACCTACTTGGAGGGAAGCCCGGACTTCGCAAAACTGGCTGAAGCTTACGGGGCGGAAGGCCTGCGGGTTGAGCGCCCGGAAGACGTCAGGCCTGTCCTGGAGCAGGCAATGGCCTCTCCCAAGACCTTTGTCATTGATTTTGTGGTGGATGAGGAAGAGAACGTTTTCCCCATGGTGCCTGCCGGAGGCTCGTTAAATAAAATGCTGGGGGGTGGCAGGAAGTGAAACATACCTTGTCGGTGTTGGTGGAAAACAGACCCGGTGTTTTGACCAGAATTGCCGGCCTGTTTGCCCGCAGGGGTTACAACATTGAAAGTTTGGCAGTAGGGCAAACCGAGGACCCGGACATTTCCCGTATGACTATTGTGGTGGATGGGGATGACCGGGTGATCGAGCAGGTGAGCAAACAGCTGCACAAACTGGTGGACGTGATCAAGCTCAGCGACATTACCCAGGACCAGTTTGTGGACCGGGAATTGATCCTCATCAAAGTGAATGCAGACCCTAGTACCAGGGGAGAAATTATGCAGATAGTGGATATCTTCCGGGCACGGATAGTGGATATCGGCAGGGATTCTCTCATTATTGAAGCAACAGGTGATACGGGAAAAATCAGTGCAATTGAGACTTCATTACGACCTTTTGGTCTTCGCGAAGTGGTACGCACCGGGAAAATTGCCATGGTGCGCGGTCTAAAAGTACGTAATGGTCAGGGATAAAAATAGTTTGGAGGTGCACAGAAAATTGGGATTACAGGGGCACAAGCATTGATTAAAAGCCTGCAAGCGGAGAATGTAACTAAAATTTTTGGGTACCCCGGGGGAGCGGTCCTGCCTATTTACGATGCACTGCGGGAATCTGACATTCAGCATATCCTGGTACGTAACGAGCAGGCCGCGGTGCATATGGCCAACGGGTATGCCCGCACTACCGGTAAACCCGGGGTGTGCATGGCTACTTCCGGGCCGGGGGCCACAAACCTGGTAACCGGCATTGCCACTGCATACATGGATTCCGTCCCCGTGGTGATTATAACGGGTCAGGTGGCCACCAGCATGGTAGGAACCGATGCCTTCCAGGAAGTGGATATCACCGGGATAACCATGCCCATTACCAAGCATAACTACCTGGTAAAAAAAGCAAACGACCTGCCAGGAATTGTCAAGGAGGCTGTTCATATTGCCAGTACAGGCCGGCCGGGACCGGTGCTGATTGACATTCCCAAGGACGTTTCCGCGGCACCATGTTCCGTAAAGCCTGTGCAGCAGGTGGAACTGCGGGGATACAAGCCCAACTACCAAGGCCACCCGCAGCAGATAAACCGGGCTCTCAAACTGATAAATGAGGCGGAAAAGCCGGTAATCTACGTGGGCGGCGGTGTGATAAACTCCGGTGCCACCGAAGAACTGGTGGCTCTGGCCCAGCGCGCCCAAATACCCGTCACCACCACCTTGATGGGACTGGGAAGTTTTCCTGAGGACAGACACCTCTCCTTGGGAATGCTGGGCCTGCACGGTACTCCCGTGGCCAACTACGCGATTACGGGAGCGGATTTGCTTATTGGACTTGGTGTACGCTTTGATGACCGGGTTACCAGCGTTGTGGAAAAGTTTGCTCCCCGGGCGAAAATCATTCACCTGGACATTGACCCGGCGGAGATTGGTAAAAACGTGGTAGTGGACGTACCCATTGTGGGAGACATCCGCCTGGTCTTGACCGAACTCCTGGACAAACTGGGCGAAAAGGAACATCCGGCTTGGTTGGAACAAATAGAGCAGTGGCGGCAGGCACACCCGTTAAAGTACGGTAACGGGAAAAAGCTGCGTCCCCAGCATGTAATTCAAAAGCTTGGTGAAATTACCAAACACCGGGCCATAGTTACCGCCGATGTGGGTCAGCACCAGATGTGGGCGGCCCAGTTCTACGGCTTTGTCCGGCCGCGCTCATTTTTAACTTCCGGCGGTTTGGGGACCATGGGTTATGGTTTCCCGGCGGCCATCGGCGCCCAGATGGCAGACCCTGAAGCCTTGGTGATTGCCGTGACCGGAGACGGCAGCTTCCAGATGAGCATGGCGGAAATGGGTACTGCCCGGGAGCAGAATTTGCCTATCAAGGTACTTTTATTTAACAATAACAGTCTGGGACTGGTACGCCAGCTGCAGCATTTTTACTGTGACAAGCGTTATACGGCAGTAACTTTCAGCGGCAATCCGGATTTTGTCAACCTTGCCCGGTGCTACGATGCCGTGGGCTTGAAGATAGAGACGCCGGACCAGATTGAGCCGGTACTCACCGAGGCAGTTAACAACGGTAGGTTGACTGTAATCGAAGTGACTATCAGTGAGGAGGAACTTGTATTGCCCATGGTTCCCAATGCCCGGGGACTGGACGAAATGGTGCAGTTTCCTTTCGGAGAGGAGGAAGATTGTGAGTAAACGAGTGTATATCTTTGACACAACCCTGCGCGACGGGGAGCAGTCTCCCGGCGTCAGCCTCAATATCAACGAAAAGCTGGAAATAGCCACCCAACTGGCACGGCTGGGTGTGGACATTATTGAAGCGGGCTTCCCCATTGCCTCCGAGGGAGATTTCCAGGCGGTACGTGCCATTGCGGAAAACGTTAAGGGACCTACCATTGCGGCGCTGGCCCGTATTGCTCCTCAGGATATAGACCGGGCCTGGGAGGCTGTGAAGGCTGCGGCCAAACCCCGGATTCATACATTTATTGCTACCTCTGAAATTCACATGAAATACAAGCTGCAGCTTTCCCGGGAGGAAGTGCTTGCAAAGGCCGTCCGGGGGGTAAGGCATGCCAAACAGTATACCGACGATGTGGAATTTTCCCCGGAGGATGCTTTCCGCAGCGACCTGGACTTTGTCTGCCAGGTAGTGGGGGCAGCCATTGACGCCGGCGCTACCACTATTAACATCCCGGATACGGTGGGCTACGCCACCCCGGAAGAATTCGGGCGCTTTATCGCTGCCATCAGGCGGAAGGTGCCCAACATTGACAGGGCCATTTTAAGTGTGCACTGCCACAATGATTTGGGTTTGGCGGTGGCCAACTCCCTGGCGGCAGTGGCCAACGGCGCCCAGCAGGTGGAATGTGCGGTGAACGGCATCGGTGAGCGGGCGGGCAACACTGCCCTGGAAGAGGTGGTAATGGCCCTTTACACCCGCAAGGACTTTTATGATTATTATACGGAAATCAATACCAGGGAAATTTACCGCGCCAGCAAGCTGGTCAGCCGCCTGACCGGCATGGTCATTCAACCCAACAAGGCCATTGTTGGCCGCAATGCCTTTGCCCACGAGTCCGGCATCCACCAGGACGGGGTGCTGAAAGAGCGTACTACTTATGAAATTATGAACCCGGAAATGATCGGCCTGGTACAGAACAACATTGTCCTGGGCAAGCATTCCGGACGTCATGCTTTCCGTCAGCGCCTGAAGGAACTGGGCTTTGAATTGGACCAGGCGGAACTTGACAAGGCTTTTACCCGGTTTAAAAACCTGGCGGACCGGAAAAAAGAAATCAGCGACAAGGATATTGAAGCCATTGTCGAGTCGGAACTTCGCCGTATCCCGGAGAAATTCCAGTTGGAACACCTGCATATTTCCTCGGGTAACCGTATCGTGCCCACGGCCACCGTAGGTCTCAGAGTCGGTGAGGACTTGATAGAGGAGGCAGCCTGCGGTGAAGGGCCGGTAGACGCGGCGTTCAAGGCCATTGACAAGGTGACAAATATTAAAGTTTCCCTGATGTACTACAACCTCAGTGCGGTGACCGGCGGCAAGGACGCCATCGGCGAAGTGACCGCCAAGATAAAATGCGGCGACCGGGTCTATATCGGCCGCGGCATCAGTACAGACATCATTGAGGCGAGTGCCAAGGCCTATATCAACGCACTGAACAAACTGGTCTTTGAGGTTGGCGAAGAGAGTCTGGAGAGGATAGAGTAGAGGAGGGAGAAAGTCCATGGGGATGACAATGACAGAGAAGATTTTGGCCCGGCACGCTGGTCTGGAAAAGACAGAACCCGGCGAACTTATCAGTGCCCGGGTGGACGTGGTGCTGGGCAATGATATTACCGCTCCGGTGGCTATCATGGAATTTGAAAAGTTGGGTTTGGACAGGGTCTTTGACCCGGAGCGGGTGGTGCTGGTCCCCGACCACTTCGTGCCCAACAAGGATATCCAATCGGCGGAGCAGGCCAAGATGATCAGGGAGTTTACCCGTAAATACGATATCGTCAACTATTTTGAAGTGGGGCGGATGGGGATTGAACACTGCCTGCTGCCCGAACAGGGGCTGGTGCTGCCCGGTGACGTGGTGATCGGCGCCGATTCGCATACCTGTACCTACGGCGCGGTAGGAGCCTTTGCCACCGGTGTTGGCAGCACGGACATGGCTGCGGCCATGGCCACAGGTGAGGTCTGGTTCAAGGTCCCGGAAACCATCAAGTTTGTCTATCACGGCAAGTTGAAGCCGTGGGTGGGCGGTAAGGATTTGATACTGCATACCATCGGCGATATCGGCGTGGACGGTGCCCGTTACATGGCCATGGAATTTACCGGCGAGGCCATCGACGAACTTTCCGTGGCCGGCCGCATGACCATGGCCAACATGGCCATTGAAGCTGGTGGCAAAAATGGAATCGTACCCCCCGACAATAAGACGGTTGATTACATCAAACGCCGCGCTAAGCGGGGCTACGAGCTTTATAGCAGCGATCCTGATGCCCGATATGCCCGGGTGATCGAGTACGACGTGTCTGAACTGGAGCCGGTGGTTGCTTTCCCGCACCTGCCGGAAAATACCCGGCCCGTCAGTAAGGTGGGCGACGTTAAGATAGACCAGGTGGTAATCGGGTCCTGTACCAACGGCAGGTTGGAGGACCTGCGGGTAGCGGCCAAACTGTTAAAAGGGAAAAAGGTGCATAAGGATATTCGCCTGATTGTCATTCCCGGCACCCAGGAGATATACCGCCAGGCCATGACGGAAGGGCTGGTTGATACCTTCATCCAGGCTGGTGCAGCAGTAAGCACTCCCACCTGCGGGCCGTGTCTTGGTGGCTACATGGGCATCCTCGCCAGGGGTGAACGGGCCCTGGCCACCACCAACCGTAACTTTGTGGGCCGCATGGGACACCCGGAAAGTGAAGTGTACCTGTCCGGCCCGGCAGTGGCGGCAGCCAGTGCAGTATGCGGGTATATTGCCGCTCCCGAGGAGGTGCTGTGAGATGAAGTTTACCGGCAAAGTGTGGAAGTTTGGCAATGATATTGATACAGATGCCATTATCCCGGCGCGGTACTTGAATACCTCGGACCCCGGGGAGCTGGCAAAGCACTGCATGGAGGACGCTGACCCGGAATTTCCCCACAAGGTCAGCCCCGGGGATATCATCATAGCAGGTAAAAACTTTGGCTGCGGCAGTTCCCGGGAGCATGCGCCCATAGCCATTAAAGCAGCCAAGGTATCCTGTGTAATCGCCCCTTCCTTTGCCAGGATCTTTTATCGTAATGCCATTAATATCGGCTTGCCTATTTTCGAGTGTGCGGAGGCTGCTCGGGATATCAGTGGAGGGGATAAGGTTCAAGTTGATGCTGTGTCCGGTGAAATTAAAAATCTTTCTACCGGCAAGACCTACCAAGCAGTCCCTTTTCCCGGGTTTATGCAGGAACTGATTGACGAAGGCGGTCTGATGAAATACGTGCAGAAAAAGGTGAAGCAAAATGGCTAAGATACTGGTACTGCCCGGCGACGGCATTGGGCAGGAAATTGTACCCGAAGCGGTCAAAGTGCTGGAAAGTGCAGCAGAAAAATATGACTTGGACCTGGAATTTCAGGAAGGCCTGATTGGCGGGGCAGCCATTGATGAGGTGGGCAAGTCCCTACCCGATGAAACTCTTGAGATGTGCCGTCAGAGTGATGCAATCCTCCTGGGTGCCGTGGGCGGTCCCAAGTGGGATACGCTTCCCGCACCCCGGCGCCCGGAAGTGGCAGCGCTACTTCCCCTCAGAAAGGAACTGGGCTTGTATGCCAACATCCGCCCGTGTTTTCTCTACCCTGCCCTGGCGGATGCCTCAACCTTGAAAAAAGAAGTTGTGGCCGGTACAGATTTAGTGGTGATTCGGGAACTTACCGGCGGCCTGTATTTCGGTGAGAAAAAGCGCGAGGTTACCGCCGACGGTGAAATGGCTGTGGATACACTGGTTTATACCACTGCTGAGATAGAACGTATTGTGCGGTTGGCTTGTGAAATGGCAAAGAAACGGTCAGGCAAGGTGACTTCAGTAGATAAGGCCAATGTACTGGAAAGCTCCCGGCTTTGGCGGGAAACTGCCCAGCGCCTTACCGCCGACTACCCTGATGTGACACTGGAGAACATGTACGTGGATAACTGCGCCATGCAGCTGGTGCGGGAACCGAAGCAGTTTGATGTGATTGTTACGGAAAATATGTTTGGTGATATTCTCACCGACCAGGCTTCCATGCTCACCGGCTCCATCGGTATGCTTCCTTCCGCCAGCATTGGTGGTCAGGTGGCATTGTACGAGCCGTCTCACGGTTCTGCACCGGATATTGCCGGGAAAAATCTGGCTAACCCGCTGGCTACCATTCTTTCCGTGGCCATGATGCTGGAGTTGACCTTTAAACTGCAAGAAGCGGCCCAAGCTATTCGCAGTGCCGTGGAACAGGTATTGAACGAAGGTTACAGGACCGGCGATATCATGGCACCCGGAGCTAAAAGAGTGGGTACAACTGAGATGGGAGCACTGGTGAGAGAACGACTGTAAGGCCTGACCTATATCAACAGCGTTAGGACTTGGTCTTAAGAGGTGAGCTGAGGATGGGTAAAGTATATGTGTTTGATACCACCTTACGTGACGGCGTCCAGGGCGAGGGTATCAGTTTAACTGTGCAGGATAAACTGAAAATTGCCCAAAAGCTTGATTACCTGGGTGTGGACTATATTGAAGGGGGTTGGCCGGGGTCCAACCCAAAGGATCTGGAGTTTTTCCGGCAGGCCAAAAAGCTCAGGCTGTGTCATGCCCGGCTGACCGCCTTTACCAGCACCCGCCGTCCCGGCACAGCAGCTGCAGAGGACAGCAATGTCCGGGCGGTAGTGGAAAGCGGCGTAGGCACGGTGGCCTTGTTTGGCAAGAGCTGGGACCTGCATGTGCACAAGGCCCTGGAAACAACCCTGGAGGAGAACCTGACCATGATTCGTGAGACGGTGGCCTATTTTAAGGAGCAGGGCCTGGAGGTAATCTACGATGCCGAGCATTTCTTTGATGCCTACAAGGCAAACCGTGAGTATGCATTGGAAACCGTCCGGGCAGCGGCGGCAGGCGGTGCCGACTGGATTACCCTCTGCGATACCAACGGCGGGTCGCTGCCCGAGGAGGTACTACTGGCGGTGAGCCATGTCAGCGAGCAAATAAGTGTCTCCCTGGGAATCCACGCCCACAATGACGGCGAAATGGCCGTGGCCAATACTCTCGTTGCGGTGAAGGCCGGTGCAACCATGGTGCAGGGTACCGTCAACGGTTTGGGCGAGCGCTGCGGCAACGCCAACCTCTGCTCGGCAATAGCCAATTTGGAAACCAAGTTGGGCCAAAAATGCCTGCCTGAAGGTCATCTAAACAGGCTTACGGAAACATCCCGGTACATAAGTGAGATAGCAAATACCACCGTACCGCACAACCAGCCCTTTGTGGGCAAGAGCGCCTTTGCCCATAAAGGGGGAATACACGTCAGTGCGGTGCTGAAAGATACCAGTACTTACGAACATATCAACCCGGAGCAGGTGGGGAACCGGCGCCGGGTGCTGGTCTCCGAATTAAGCGGCGCTAGCAACCTGCTCTTCAAATCCGAGGAGCTGGACTTGGCGTCCCTTTCCCAGAAGCAGGTTTCCAGGGAACTGGTGAAACACATCAAGGAGATGGAATACCGGGGCTACCAGTTTGAAGGTGCGGACGCCTCCCTGGAACTGCAGCTTAAAAAGGCCACCAACCAGTACCGGGAACACTTCCGGTTGGAGTCATTTAAGATTATCGTGGAAAAAAGAAGTGATCAGGAAACACTATCCGAAGCGGTGATTAAACTGAGGTTGGAAGACCGGGTGGTGCATACCGCCGCGGAAGGAAACGGCCCGGTAAACGCTCTGGACAATGCCCTGCGCAAGGCCCTGGAGGAATTTTATCCCGTCATCAAGGAAATGCACCTCACTGACTACAAGGTACGGGTGCTGGATGAAAAAGACGGCACCGGCGCCAAGGTGCGGGTATTGATTGAGTCCAGAGATTCACAGAGTTCCTGGAGCACAGTAGGTGTATCCCAAAACATCATTGAGGCAAGCTGGCAGGCTTTACTGGACAGCATGGATTATGCGCTGCTGAAACAGGAGAAAGAAAAAGCAATGGCACTGGCAACCACTCGAGCTTAGTAGAAGGAGCGGGAATATATCTATGATAGCAGTAACGGGGGTAGTGTTGGCATTTTTGGCACCTGTTATACTTAATTTTCCCACTGTATTCCTCCTTGATCTTAGTACAGGACCTGACCGGAATTAGTATCGGCGCTTTTGCACACAAAATGCAAATTACTGCAAAAATTGCAGATAATACTTTACAGGCCGGCTTTTCATTTAATAGACATAAATTTTTTTAAGTTTGGAAGTTACCGGGTATTTATATGCCTGCAAGTTTGAGTTAATGATTTTAGGCATTGCTTTTGCGAAAAAATAGTTTTTGAATAGTATCAATATTCTGAAGGGAATTCCGGAGCCAGTGAGCTTTATCGGCCACGGTGTGGGTATCGAACTGGATGAACTGCATATTTTTTCATATCCGAAAAATTCTCCTTTCTCTTTGCTGAAATTGGACCAACAATTATTTTAGTTACTTATTTTTTTCGGTGGCAAAAAAGTTATGCACGGATCGGCATTTGTATGGGCGGTACGCGTATGGGTGATGACCCCAATACTTCGGTGGTGGATGGGTATTGTCGCAGTTACGACATGCCAAATTTATTTATCTGCAACTCCAGTGTTATTGTTACCAGCGGCGGCAACCCTACGGAGACGAAGATGGCCGTTACTGCCAGAGCGGCCCATTAAATCACTGAACGGGCAAAAGCACAGGCGCTTTAAATTAAAGACATTACAAAAGGCAGCCCGGTTATAATTAAAGATTGATTTTGTTGTAACAACAGATTGTCTCTGGTATAATCTACCTGCAAGGTAAAATGTTGGGGGGGGGGAGTCATCCTTTTTTTGGCGTGAACGTCTTACAGCAGCTTTTCATGCAACTGTTGACCGGCGTTGTGCCGTGTTGCTGGACAATGTTTTTGGTATTCAGGATAGTCCGGCCCATCCGGCAATTGGGCGCCAATATTTTCGCTGGTAATCAATATGCCCTCAGTCATATACTTGTTATTTTGCCACCACTGGCAGTTATCCACTGTGCAGTGAACACTCATTTTATCGCTCCTTCCTTTAAGTCCTGTGCAAAGGTTTTGTTACTTTAATATTTTCTTATGCAAGAGTTTTATACTTACAAACATAGATTATTCATTAAGTTTTCCTTTGTGGGAATACCATGACTGGTAATATTGGAAACTATTATTAAAAGAGAAAAGCCCTGCATTAAGAGGAATTTTTAGCAGTTTTGTCGAAAAATTTGCAGGGTGAAATTTTTGTTTACCACCGAAAACCGAGGTGAGTAAGTTGTTGGCCCAGCTAAAGTTTCTAAAGTATTACAACGTATTGGATTACTTGCTGATGGTGATGGATATCACCCTGGTGGCCTTTGTCATTTACAAGGGAGCCATGCTTATCCGTGGTACCAGGGCGGTGCAGTTGCTCAAGGGCCTGATTGTCCTGGTAGTTGCCTCCTTTGTCAGTGAACAGCTGGGACTTACCACCATTAACTGGATGCTGGACCAAACTCAGATTGCCATCCTCGTGGCATTACCTATCGTTTTCCAGCCGGAACTGCGCCGTGCCCTGGAACAGCTCGGCCGGGGCAAGTTTTTTGCCCGCCCGCTGTCTACCTTGGGAGCAGAGGATATGTCGCGGCTGATTGGCGAAATAATCAGGGCGGTTAACGTACTGGCGAAAAATAAGCATGGTGTGTTGATAGTAGTGGAAAGAGAGACCGGCTTAAATGAGTATATCGAGACCGGTATCAAGCTGGACGGTGTGGTATCGGCGGAGTTTTTGACCAATATTTTTGTACCCGGCACGCCGCTCCATGACGGTGCGGCCATTATTCGCGGCGACCGGGTGGTTGCCGCCGGGTGTTTCCTGCCCCTTACAGATAGTCCTTACTTGAGCAGCCAGCTGGGAACCAGGCACCGGGCAGCCCTGGGTATCAGCGAGATATCCGATGCCGTGATAATTATTGTCTCTGAAGAAACCGGCACCATTTCCGTAGCGGAAGAAGGGAAATTAACCCGCTATCTTGATGAAAATACCTTGCGGAAAACCCTGGAAGACCTATTGATTCCCAAGACAAGCAACCAGCATTTCTGGCAGTGGAGGTCCTAAACGGTGGAGAAGTTTTGGCAGCGTAACCTGTTTTTAAAGATCATATCGCTGGTGGTCGCCGTGTTTATGTGGCTGTATGTTACCGGGAAAGCAAATCCCACTTCGGAAACAGTAATCAACGTACCCTTGGAAACCCGCTCCCTGGCCAATGACCTGGTTATTGAGGACAAACCGGCGACAGTAAATGTGCGGGTGGAAGGGAAAAAGCAGGTAATTGAAAACCTTACTTCCCGGGATATCCGTGCGGTGATTGACCTGCGGGACGCGCATTTCGGCAAAAACAGCCTGCCGGTGGAAATACATACCCCGCAAAATGTGGACATGGTGGCAGTGGAACCCCGGGAAGTCAGTATTGCCATTGATGAGATATCCGACAGCCAGTTTCCCGTTACCATCAACTTTACCGGTCGACCGGCGCCGGGGCATATCACCCTGGAACCGGTGATAAATCCTTCCCAGGTAATCATTGCCGGGCCCCGCAATGCCTT